>VXLT01000259.1 GCA_009841475.1 Gemmatimonadota bacterium | reverse complement strand
GGTGGGGCCGGGGTCGCGGCCGTCCGTGCAGGTCATCATCCAGTCGCGTTGCGCCAGATAGCGCAGGTTCTCGCCGTCGTAGAGGCCCAGGTTCATCACGGCGGCGTTGCCCTCGCGCAGGATGCGCCGCGCCGCGGCGGGAGCCTCCATCCCCCACGCGTCCGCCACCTCCTGCAGCGTCCTGCCGTTCAGTTCGGCGCGCCGGTCCGCGAAGAGGAGCCGCTGTGCGCCACCGCGAATCGCCAGCATCTCGCGCGTCTGCCGGTCGATGATCTCCACCGTGTCGGGGTGGTCGAAGCGGCGCACCATTTCCGAGCTGCCCCCGGCGGCGGCCCAACCCGGGATCGTGTACGAGCGCAGGTTCGACTGGGTGGCCGTGTAGGAGTGATGCGCCCCCGCGACCTCGACCCCCCGGGCGCGCGCGGCCTCGATCAGCGCGGCACCCTCGTGCGCGCGGCCGTAGTTGTGGGCCCCCTGGGCGTTGAAATGGCTGAAGATGACCTTCGTCCCCGCCTCCTCGCCGATCCGGATCCCCTCGGCGGTTGACTCCAGGTAGCCGAACGAGGGGTAGGCGGCGCCCAGATCGCGGTCGTGCGTGTCGTAGATCGCGCCCGGGTATTCGGCGGCCACTCGGTTCAGCTCGATCACCTCCTCGGTCTCGGCGTAGTTGCCCGGCAGGTAGAACAGCCCCGACGACAGCCCGTACGCCCCCTCCTCCATGCCCTTGCGCACCAGCGCCCGCATCTCGTCGAGCTCGTCGGAGGTGGGTGCGCGGTCCTCCATCCCCATCACCCACGCCCGTACCGAGTTGTGCCCCACGAAAAGGAACGCGTTCACGCCGATTCCATCCTCCTCCCAGGCGGCCAGCCGCTCGGCGACCTCCGCACTGCCGCCCCCGTCCACCCCCAGCGCCACGCTCGTGATCCCCTGGTAGAGGAACGCCCGCGCATCGCGCCCGTGATCCGTCTCCAGCTCCGCATGCGAGTGCATGTCGATGAACCCCGGCGTCACGACCAGACCCGACACATCGACCGTGTCGAGCGCCGCGACACCGGCCTCCCCGGCGTCCCCCACGAACAGGATGCGGTCGCCCGTCACTACGACATCCGCATCGACGGCGTCGGCTCCGGTCCCATCCAGCACGGACCCGCCGGCGAGCAGCAGGTCTGCGGGCCTGCCCCCGCCGGCGGGCAACGGACCAGCGGGCCTGTTCCCGCCCGTGCACGAGACGAGCAGGACGAGGACGAAGGAAGACGTCTGCCAACCGAACCGGAAACCGGCCCGGGCTCTCCCCGACCGGCACACAGGGGTGTCACGAGCAGGGCGGCGCGTGAGAGGAGTACGGAGCATTCGGCGGCGGGTCTCCCAAGGGTGGTGTGGAGCACTGCCCGGGTGCGCGGCTGTCCGGGCTTTGGGCAAAGATAGGCCTTCGCCGGACACGGGTGCCAGAGTGGTCAATCCGAACGGCGGGTATCGGCGGCTGCTGCCTCAGTTTCTCCTGGACAGCCTGACAAAAAAGACCCCGCCGCTGATCGAAGTCGCGCCGATCACCCCGCTCCCGAAGAACGGATAGTTGCTCCAGCCTCCATCGAGCCCCGCCTCATTCGAGTCATCGGGCTCGTGGTCGAAAAAGGCGATTTCGACCGGGTTCTCTCTGGCTGCGATGCTCACCACGCGCAGCCCCGCGTGGTAGTTGGACTGGTACATCAGGTCGCCGGCGACATACAGATTGTGATCCGTTGCCTGGGTGTTCCCGATGAAGTCCGCGACAGGAATCGGATCGTCGAGGTCGCTCACGTCCCACACGATGGTGCGCGTACCGGAGACCATCCCGAAGGCCTCGTCGAACTCATCATTCATGTAGAGGTATTCGTGAGCTTCGTCGAGCCATCCCTGGTGTGCGTACGCGGAACTCGGGTAGCTGGCTGCGGCCAGCGCCGCCGGAGCCGACTTGTCCGACACGTCCACGATGCTGAGGGCGGTCTCGTTGGAGCCGAAGCAAATCTCCCTGCCACGGTGCTCGATGTCGGGTCCCCGGTAGACCACGCACATCGCGTCGTGAGTGTAGCCGGTGGCTGCCCGGCCGGTTGACAGGTCGGCAAAACACCCGGCGAAGGCGGGGCTGACCGGATTCCGGATATCGATCATGTGGAGCGCGCCACCACAGGAGTTCCCGCCGCCGCTGGCGCCGACCGCATAGGCGAAGCCGGTTTCCTCGTTGATCACGATGTTGTGGGCGCTGTGGATGCCGTCGTACAACGTGGTTGCCTCGAAGGTCTCCGGAGGATCGGCGACACGGCGCAACCGCGTGAGGTCGAAGACCTGCACGCCGTGCTCGCCGGCTCCGTCGGACACGATGAAGGCATGGTTCCTGTACACCTTGATGTCACGCCACGCTGCTGCCCGTGCCCCGTCCGTAAGCGGAAGGATGCCTGCGTACAGCGGGCGCTCCGGGTCCCTGAGGCTGACGAAGGCCGTCCCCTGCTGGTGGCCCACCAGCGCCCATTCCGTCCCGGTGAGGCGGTCGGTCCAGCCCCACATGTCGCTGACGATGCCCTGGGTCAGGCCGATCTCTTCGCTGGTGAGATAGGACACCAGGTCGATACCGCTACAGGGGTACAGGCCAGCCTTGCCCTCGGTGCACGACCTCGCCCGTGTGTCCGGCTTAACAGGAGGGTCGACTCCAGTTCGAACGATGCCGTCTGAATCGCACGCCAGGAGTATCCCGATAGCGGCGATCCAGGCGCTTGCTCCGACGGGCTTCCTGGTCAAGGTCCCCTCCTGTTGCCGGCAATATCCACTACATACGGTACGCCCGGAACATACGAGGCTCAGTTCGGATCGCTTACCTCGGAGTTGTTGGCATCAACATCGGCGCTCCGCAGGTCAACCACGATCCGGTTCCCCATGCTCACCTCGAGCAGCCGGTACTCCACGTCGCCGCGCGCCGCGACGAGCCAGCGCACGATGTCACCCTCGTCGCAGGTCTGCACCGCTCTTACCAGGGTCGGAAGGTCCGCCGCCAGATCACGGGTGCCGACCAGCGGGGTGCCGTCGTCGTTGGACACGGTCCGCGGGAACTCGATGGCCAACTGCACGGCCGCGTCCGTGCCCGGCTGGGTGCCATCGCAACCTCCGCCTCCCTCTCCCACCAGGCGCACCTGGTACCCGGCCATCCTGGATTCGAAGGTGAAGATGACGCGGTCGAATCCCTCCAGGGGCTCGACAGCTACGTCCGTGAGACGGGCAAGCTGTGCATCGGGGACGGGGTCGCGCGAAATGGGGTTTTGGGCCCAGGGGATGTGCAGCCCGACATCCGCGCGGTCCAGGCCGCCGTAGTCGGCCTCGGTCATGCCCTCATGGCGAATCTCCCTGGGCTCCTCGTCGGAGAGGGTGACGCCGTACTGCACGTTGTCGTCCGTATTGTCGTCGCCGCCGCAGCCGGCCAGGATGACGAGCAGCCCGCAGAAAACCCCCGCGGGAAGCATCGCCGGCCGGAGTTCCGGGATCGTTGTCGTGAACACGGGAAAATCCTTTCTGCGTCAGGTCGCGGCCGATTGAGCCCGGGCCGTCCCCGGTCAGGTCAAGAGGAGACGTCTTGCCGTCTCCACCCCCGCCGCGAGCCGCTTTACTTCTTCGTCGCTGTTATAGAGGTAGAAGGATGCCCGGACCGTGGCGGACACACCGTAGCGGTCCACCACCAGCTGGGCACAGTGGTGCCCGGCGCGCACCGCGATGCCCTGGGCGTCCAATATCGTTGCCACATCCTGTGCCGAGGTTCCTTCCAGCACGAACGGCACCACCCCGGCGCGATCTTCGAGATCGGCCGGCCCCAGAATCCGGATGCCGTCCACCTCGGAGAGCAGGGAGACCGCGCGGCGGGTCAGCGCCAGCTCGTGCTGGTGTATTGCGTCGAGTCCCACGTCTTCAAGATAGTCGACTGCCGCGGCCAGACCCACCGCCCCGGCAATGTTCGGCGTGCCGGCCTCGAACTTGTGAGGTACATCCGCCCAGGTGCTGTATTCGCGAAAGACCCGCTCGATCATCTCGCCGCCCCCGTGGTACGGGGGCATTTCGTCCAGCAGGCCCCTCCGTCCCCAGAGTCCGCCGATTCCGGTCGGGCCGCACATCTTGTGCCCCGAGAAGGCATAGAAGTCGCAGCCCAGCGCCTGCACGTCGAGGGGGAGGTGGGGCGCCCCCTGCGCGCCGTCCAGGATGAAGACCGCGTCGCTCCGGCTCCGGACCAGGGTGGCGATCTCCTGTACCGGATTGATGGTTCCCAGCGCGTTCGAGACGTGCGGAAGCGAGACGACCCTGGTGCGCGGACCGAGCAGCGAGGCCAGATGGTCCAGATCGAGGCGGCCTTCGTCCGTGAGGCCGGCGTAACGGAGTTGAACCCCCTTGCGCCCGGACAGCAGCTGCCACGGCACCAGGTTGGAGTGGTGCTCCATCTCAGAGATGACGACTTCGTCGGTGGGTCCGAGGCCTTCACCCAGCGAGGATGCGGCGAGGTTCAGCGCTTCGCTGGTGCCGCGCGTCCAAACGACTTCGTGGGCGTCGGCCGCGTTCAGCCAGCGGGCAATACGTTCTCTGGCACATTCGTACGCTTCTGTGGCCCGTCGGGCAAGTTCGTGTACGCCCCTGTGGACATTGGCGTGGTCGTTCAGGTAGTACCGGCTGATCGCGTCGATGACCTGGCGCGGCTTCTGGGAGGAAGCGGCGCTGTCGAGGTAGACCAGGGGCTTGCCGTCCACGGTCTGGTCGAGGACGGGGAAATCCCGCCTGATGGCGGCGACATCGAGGCCGACGGTCTGCATGCGGGTCGCTATTCGAGCCGCAGATAGACCCCGCCGTCACGAACCTCCACCTCGAAGGTCCGCACAGGGGCGACCGCGGGCAACCGTGTGGCCCTTCCGGTGCAGAGGTCGAAGCGAGCGCCGTGGAAAACGCACTCAACCTCGCCGTCTTCCAGTTCGCCGGCGGAGAGAGGGTAGTCCTGATGCGAGCAGCGATCCTCCAGCGCGTAGATCCTGTCTTCCACCCTTGCGAGCACGACGGGACCCCGATCGGTCGAGACCGCGGTGATTTGGTCCGCCGCCACGTCCTCCGCCGACGCCACCCGCGCCCACCGGGCCTCGCTACCGCGGGTCGTCTTGCGGAGCATGGCAGCTACGCCCTCACATGTCGCAGCTTCGCCTCGATCGCCTTCGTCACCTTCTCTGTCACGCCTCCCAGCGGCAGCCGCTTCAGCACCTCGCCGAGGAACCCGAGCACCACGAGGCGTTCGGCCTGTGCGCGGTCCAGCCCCCGGCTCATGAGGTAGAAGAGCGCCTCGGCGTCGAGTTGCCCCACCGTGGCTCCGTGCGAGCAGCGCACATCGTCGGCACCGATCTCGAGGTTGGGCAGCGAAGTTGCGACGGCGTCGTCCGACAGGATCAGGTTGCGGTTGGTCTGGTAGGCGTCCGTTCGCTGCGCGCCCTTGTGCACCCGGATGATACCCCGGAAGACGCCGCGTGCGGACCCGTCCAGCGCCCCCTTGTAGAGGAGATCGCTGCGGGCGTCGGGCGCCACATGGTCCTGGCTGGTATTGAAGTCGAAGTGCTGGTCGTCGTCGCCGAAGTAGAGGCCCAGCATGTCGCTGTTGGCGCCGGGACCGAGGAGCCGCGCATTCAGGTCGACCCGGCCGACCGACCCGCCCAGTGCAACGTTGAGGGTGTCGAGGGTGGAATCGCGCTCGGCCAGGGTGCGCTGGCTGGCGAGGTAGAACCCACCCCTGCCCATGCGCTGCAGCGACACATACTGCACCTGGGCGCCCCGCTGCGAAAAGAGTTCGACGGCGGTGTTGACCAGGGTCGCAGACTCGAAGTCGGGGGACATGATCTCGTCCACGAACGAGACCTGGCTGAGCTCCTCCGCGACGATGAGGATGCGGGTCAGGGTGGCGGTGCCGGGCCGCGACACCCAGCGGCTGAGCCGGACGGGTTCCTGCAGGCGCACACCCTTCGGCACCCGCAGGAAGACCCCGTCTGTCCAGAGGGCCGCGTTGAGCGCAGGGAACTTGCCGTCGGAGGGGGGCACCGCGCGGGTTGCGAGGAGCGCTTCGACCACTGGTTCGCAGCTCCGCGCGGCTTCGCGCAGCGAGCACAGCACCACTCCCTGCGCCGCCAGCGCCGGATCCAGCTCCGCCGACACGACGGTTCCGTCGATGTCCACCACTCGCCCCGCGCTCGTCTGGTCGCGGGCCATCGTGCGCAGCAGGGGGTCGGGCACCCTGTCGGCCCCTTCGAGGTTCGGCTCCAGCCCGTCGAGCGGGAGCAGTCGCGCGACATCCGTGTATCGCCACTCTTCGGATCGCGTCGAAGGGAGCGGCGTGGCCATGTAGACATCCCACGCCTCCTCGCGGCGGGCCTTCAGCCAGGCGGGATCCGCCAGCCCCGTCTCCAGCACCGCGTCCCTGTTCAGCGCGCGCACAGCGCGTTCCCTTGGCGGTGCCATCCGGCTCAACCGACGCTCCCTTCCATTTCGAGTTCGATCAGCCGGTTAAGCTCCACCGCGTACTCGAGCGGCAGTTCCTTGGCGATCGGCTCGATGAAGCCACGCACGATCAGCGCCATCGCCTCGGCCTCGTCCATTCCACGGCTCATGAGGTAGAAGAGCTGCTCGTCGCCCACCTTGGACACCGTTGCCTCGTGGCCCACCGACGCGCTCTTCTCGTCGATCTCGATGTACGGGAAGGTGTCGGTGCGGGAGGTCTCGTTGATCAGCAGCGCGTCGCACTCGACGTTCGACTTCGCGTTCGAGGCGCCGTCGTAGACCTTGCAGAGGCCGCGGTACGAGGAGCGCCCCGTGCCCTTCGAGATCGACTTCGACACGATGCTCGAGGACGTGTTCGGCGCCACGTGGATGACCTTGCCGCCCGTGTCCTGGTGCTGCCCGTCGCCCGCGTACGCGATCGAGAGGATCTCGCCGTGAGCGCCTTCGCCCATCAGGTAGCAGGACGGGTACTTCATCGTGAGCTTGGAGCCCAGGTTGCCGTCCAGCCACTCCATGTGGGCGCCCTGGTGCACCAGCGCGCGCTGGGTGACCAGATTGTACATGTTGTTCGACCAGTTCTGGATCGTGGTGTAGCGGAAGCGGGCGTCCCGGTTGACGATGATCTCGATCACCCCGGAATGGAAGGAATCGGTCGAGTAGACCGGGGCGGTGCACCCCTCGATGTAGTGTGCGCGGGACCCCTCGCCGGCGATGATCAGCGTGCGCTCGAACTGCCCCAGCCGCTCCTGGTTGACCCGGAAGTACGCCTGCAGCGGCGTCTCCAGCTCCACCCCCGGCGGGATGTAGACGAAGGACCCGCCCGACCACACCGCCGAGTTCAGCGCCGCGAACTTGTTGTCCGCGGCCGGGATCACGGTGCCGAAGTGCTCGCGGAAGAGCTCGGGGTGGTTCTTGAGCCCGTCCTCGATGGAATCGAAGATCACGCCCCTGGACTCCCACTCCTCCTTGAGCGAATGGTAGACCATTTCGGAGTCGTACTGGGCCCCCACGCCCGCCAGAAGACGGCGCTCGGCCTCGGGGATGCCCAGCCGCTCGAAGGTCTGCTTGATGTTCTCCGGCACGTCGTCCCAGGAGCGCTCCATCTGCTCCTGTGGCTTCACGTAGAAATACGTCTGGTCGAGCGTCTCCTGAAGCTCGGACAAGTCCCCGCCCCACTGCGGCATCGGCTTCGCGTCGTAGATCCGCAGCGCCTTCAGGCGGCGCTTCAGCATCCACTCCGGCTCGTCCTTGCGCGCCGAGATCTGTCGCACCACGTCGGCGTCCAGCCCGGGGCGCGTGCGGAAGACGGGCTCCGAATCCGTTACGAACCCGAACTTGTAGTCGTCGAGCCCCAGTCCGTGTATGACTTCATTGCTGGGCATTCAGCCCTCCCTGTTCCATTCCTGCCTGCTGCAATCCGGTGAGCGCCGGGGCCGGTCAGGCGACCTGCGCCCTCCTGTATTTCTCGTAGCCCTGCTCCTCGAGGCCGAGCGCGACCTCCGGTCCGCCCGACTCCGCGATCCTTCCGTTTACCATTACGTGTACCACATCGGGGGTGATGTAGTTCAGCATGCGCTGGTAGTGGGTGATCAGAAGCACCGACATCCCGGGGTTTTCCGCCTTGAGGGTGTTCACCCCGTGCGCCACCACCTTCAGCGCGTCGATGTCCAGCCCGGAGTCGGTCTCGTCCATCACGGCCAGCGCCGGTTTGAGCACCGCCATCTGGAGGATCTCGTTGCGCTTCTTCTCGCCGCCGCTGAACCCGTCGTTCACAGCGCGCTGCGCGAAGGACGGATCCATGCGCAGGAGCTCCATCCGCTCCATGAGCAACTCCTGGAAATCGAAGAGATCGAGCTCCTCGCCGTTCTCGAGCCGGGCCTGCAGGGCCGTGCGCAGGAAGTTGGCGATCGACACTCCGGGGATGGCCACCGGGTACTGAAAGGCCATGAAAACACCGGCCTGCGCCCGCTCGTCGGGCTCCATCTCCAGCAGGTCCTCACCCTGGAAGAACACCGACCCGGCGGTGGCCTCGTAGCCCGGGTGGCCGGCGATCACCTTGGCCAATGTGCTCTTGCCGGACCCGTTCGGGCCCATGATCGCGTGGATCTGTCCTGGACGGATCGCGAGGTCCACGCCCTTCAAAATATCTTGATCCTCTTCCGCGACGCGGGCGCCGAGTCCGGTCACGGAGAGGATGGGACGGTCATTCATCCAACGGACTCCAATTGTTCTTCTGATTGCGTATTCTTGTTGTCGGGGGCCGCTCGGCGGGGGCGGACCAGCCCGCCGAGGGGACACGAAAGCTACCGGAGACAAGCGGCTGCGTCAAGTCGCCGAACGGCGTCTGCGTACGCTCCCAGTTTCTCCATAAGACGTTCAATTGCAACCGCTTACGGGATTCTAAGCTAAAAGATGGATGCCTTGATCCAGGTGTCCGACCTGGCCCATGCCTCCTCGAACAGCTTATTGACTTCATCGGCCTCGGACATGCGGTCCTGGGCCCGGAGCGCCGCCTCCAGGCCGAAAAGCGACCACCCGTTCATGGGATGGTCCTCCAGCGCGGCCTCGTACACGGCCTCCGCCTCTGCATAGCGCTCCATCTCCAGGAGCAGGTCGCCCAGCCAGTGGCGCGCCGAGAAGTTGAGCGGCTCGGGCTCGTCGTAGCGCAGGCCGTCCTCGATGACGATCGCAGCTTCCAGCACCTCGACGGCGCGCTCGTTCTCGTCCTCCGCGCGCAGGATCTCCGCTTCCAGGATCCCGGCAACCACGCCGAGCAGGTCGGCGGCCGAGTGCCCCCGGAACGATCCTGAGGCGGTCTGTGCCGCAAGCTTGACCTTTTCCAGGTAGAATCGCGCGCGATTCGCGTCAATGTCGCGCAGGTGCGCGTAGCCGCGTGCGAAGTCCCAGAAGCCGCGCTGGATGACGCCGACGGGGGGGTCGTCCAGTTCCAGGATCTCCTCGAAGCGGCCGAAGCGCAGCATGGTCATCGCCTCGTAGAAGTTGCCGCTGCGCACGGTCTTGCCGTAGTCCCTCCCCGCCTGGATCGCGACCGCGCCCTGTCCGTCCATCGACGCCGCGAAGAGGAGCATGTGCAGGTTGTGCGACGGGTAGATGGCCCACGCGATGTCGTGTTCGGCGCGGAGGTCGGAGTGCCAGGCGTCCAGATTGGCCCGCACCGCGTCGCCCCAGCGGCCGACCCGGTTGTAGGTGTGGGACGGCATGTGCTGGATGTGGCTCGCTCCGGGGATCGACGCGCCGAGGTGGTCGGCGCAAGCCTCCGCCTTCTCCGGCTTGACGGTGGGTTCGGTGGCGTGGACGTAGAGGTGGCACGCCCCCGGGTGTTTGATGTCGATGGCCAGGGTGGCCTCCAGGATTGCGTGGATCTTCTGGACGGCGGGCTTCTCGATGTCCCAGCGGCCGCGGCGCGGCTCGAGCAGCATGAGCGACTCCCCGTACAGCGTTCCCACCTCGACATCGTAGGGAAAGCGCTGGTAGACCTCGGCCATCGCGTCCGCGTATTCCTCGTCCATCTCCCGGCGCGACTCCGAGTCGTGCTCCATCGCGTAGCGCACCGACATCGCTTCGATCAGCGCGCGCTCGACCTCGTTGGCGTGTTCTGCCGCGAGCGCCTTCGCCTTCATGATGTTCTCGTATGCGCGCGGGGCGTCGTCACGCCCCATGCCGCCGTTCAGATATGGTCCCCAGGCCCAGGCCTCGCCCCAGAAGCACATTGCACAGTTGGGGTCTTCCCGCTGGGCCTGGCGGAAGGACCGCGCCGCGCGCAGCGGAGTGAAGGCGTACATCATCTGCACGCCCTGGTCGAAGAACTTCTGCGCTTCCGCCGAACTGGTCGTAATCGGCCGCGTGAGGGGACCGAGGGCTTGAGGGTAGTACGTGGCTTCTTCGTCGAATCCGGCCGGGTATTCGACCTCCTGCGCTTTTGCGCCGGGCGATGCAATGGCCGAAAGAGACGAGATCACGACGGTTGCGACGATGGCGCGGAAGCGCCCGGTGCAAGCGGGTTCCATACGTTTGCCGTCCGATTGAAGTGTGGGTTCGGATCTGCGGACCATACCGGCAAAGTGCATGCTGAACGGTGAAGTCGCCAGACCCGGCCTGCGGCAGGCGTGGGACGCGGCTCCGCGTTGCATGGCGCATCGGTGCCCCGCCGGGGTTAGAATGAAATGGAGGCCTTGCACGTAGTATTCGGGATGGGCCTGCCTCGAGGCGCCCCGGCGCCGCGAGGGCTCCGGCCACGGCAACGAATTCGAACCAGGATTGGAGGAAGCTTGCTCCCCGACCTCGAGAGGGAGCTTCTGCGGAAGTGCCAGTCGGGCGATTCGCGTTTCTTCGAACCCATCGTGCGAGCCTACGAACCCGCCGGGTTGAGGGTGGCGCTCGGCATGATGGGAAACCCGGACGATGCGCGGGACGCGCTGCAGGACGCGTTCGTGAAGACCTGGCAGACGCTGGGACGCTTCGATCTGAAGCGTCGCTTCGGACCCTGGTTCTTCCAGATTCTCCGGAATCAGTGCAGGGACGCGTTGCGGAAGCGCAAGGCGAGATTCCGGCGGGAAGCGCTGGACGAGCGACTGGAAGCGAGACCCGCGGATCCCGAGAGCGGCCCCGAGCGGCGGAGAGAACGCAAGGCGGCACGGGAACGCATCTGGAAGGCGCTGGAGCAGCTGAGTGAAGATCACAGGGAGATTCTCGTATTGAAGGAAATCGAGGGATTTCGCTACGGCGAGATCGCGGGCATACTGGGGATACCGGAGGGGACGGTTGCGAGCCGTCTTTTCCACGCGCGCCGGGCGCTGGCGGAGGTGGTGCGGGGGACGGAAGCGGCGCAAACGTGAGGACTCGCACATGAACAAGATCGTGCCGGCAAGGGTGGAGCACGAGGACCTGATGCGGTTCCTCGACGGGGAGGTCACGCCCGAGGAGCGGGCCGTGGTCGAGCAGTACCTCGAGACATCGAGCGAACTTCGCCGGGAGGTGGCGATCTTCCGGTCCATGAAGGAGGAGCTGCAGGATCTGTCCTTTGCCGCCCCAGGTGGGGATTCGGTGTGGAAGCCGATACGGTCCCGCATCACAGTGCCCACGGGGTGGGTGCTGGCAGGTTCCGGCCTGGTCGTCTGGGCCGGCTACGGAATCTGGGCCTTCCTCAGGTCGCCTTCGGCCATTCTGATGAAGCTCGCGACCGGAGGGATCGCGATCGGGATACTGGTTCTGCTGGCTCACGTGATCCTGGAACGGATACGGGAGTACGGGACGGATCCCTACCGGGACGTCCATCGATGATCGTCGCCACGACAGAGCACGCAGCCGGGTACACGGTCGTGCGCACACTGGGCATGGTCCGGGGGAGTTCGGTGCGTGTCCGGCATGTGGGCATGGACCTGGTCGCGAGCCTGCGCAACCTGGCCGGCGGCGAGGTCTATGAATACACCAAGCTGCTCGCCGAGGTACGGGAGCAGGCGGTCGACAGGATGGTTGCCGAGGCGGAGGCCATGGGCGCCAACGGGATTTTGGCGGTGCGCTTCCAGTCGGCCGAGGTCAGCCGCAACGGCGCGGAGATGGTCTGCTACGGGACAGCGGTGGAAATGCGCCCGGACGGGCACGCGCCGCCGCCGCGGGGCGAGTAGCGGAGAACGGCACGCGCAATCCCTCCCGCAGCTACGTTCGCCGACCCCCGGCGGGGACTATTCCACGGGCTGCCGGGCCTCGGCGGCCTCCGTGCGCTGTCGCGACCAGTGTCCCGTCTGCATCTGGTGGATCCTTCTTATGATCACCAGCAGCACCAGGGCCAGCGCGACGTCCAAGGCGTCGATCGCGATTCCGTAAAGGGCGTCGATCCGCTCCGCCCGCCCCTCTTCCATGTCTCGCGTCACCGTGTAGGACACTGAACCCAGAACCCACAGCGGAACGAGCCACAGCGCCCACCACCAGCCCAGCAGCGGGGACCCGCTCCGCTCCCTCCAGTTCGACGGATCGGTGCTTGCCTTCCAGATCTCCCTCATCGCCTGATAGGGCTTCCAGAACCACGCGATGGGAACGAAGTACCACCCGACCGCCCAGCCCGGCGTGAACTCCATGTCCGCCGCGCCCAGCTGCCGCGCGTTGTAGTTGGCACGATAGATCCACATCAGCACCAGGATTCCGGTGACCAGCGCGACCAGATTCACAAACGTCCCCCACAGGAAACCCGCGGCCAGGAGCGCCGTGAAGGATCCCTCGTACTCGACGCCGGAGGTCACGAAGACGCTGCCGATGTACGCACTGACCAGCGACACGGCCAGCGAGGTGTAGAGCAGCCCCCGGGTCCATTTGGTGAGAACGGTCGGGTCGCGGAAACCCGCATCCGGCTCATTCATGATCCGACTCCTCTGCGTCGCGGGTGCGGTAGTGCGCCATCTGCATGAGGTGGACGTTGCTGATGATCCTGATCAGGACCAGGGCCAGGGGGATGCTGAGGGCCTGACGGACGATCTCGGACACGCTCTCGACCTCCTCGGTGGAGGCGGTCCATGATATCCCCCCGGCCCCGGAGCTCAGGAGCCACAGACCCCACCACAGCGGAAGCAGCGATGGAGCCTTCTCCTCCCACCATCGGGAGGGGCGGAGGCTGGCCCGGCAGATTTCCTTCATCGCCTGATACGGCTTCCAGAAGTTCGCGATCGGGATGAAATACCAGCCCACGGCCCAGCCGGGGGTAAACTCCATCCGGGTCGCACCGAGGGCGCGGGCGTTGTAGTTGGCGCGGTGAATCCACATCAGCACCAGAATGGCGGTGCCCAGCATGACGACCAATACGGGCACGGCGAAGAGCACGACAAGCCCTGCGAACGGACCCTCCAGGGAGGGGGGCGGCTCACCGGTATTCGCGTGCCACCAGTAGTTGCGCCAGCTGCCGGCAACGGACAGGGCGGCGAGCGGGATGCTTGCGTACAGGAAGCCCTTCGTCCATTTGGTCAGGTCCGTCGGATCCCTGAAGCCTGTGTGCGGTTCGTCCATGGTCAGTCTCCCAGGTAGTGGTCCGTCTGCATTCGGTGGATGTTGGTGATGATGGCGATGAGGATGAGGGTTGCCGGGATGGCGAAGATGGCACGCCCGAAATCGGCTGCCGCGGCCCCGACTGTGCCCCATTTGCGAATTGTCACCTCTTGTGCCAGGAACCCGCCCCACAAAGCCAGGAGCCACAGGCCCCACCACCAGCCCAGCAGCGCAGATGCTTGCCGGTCTTCCCAATCCGCCGGACGAGAGCTTGCTTTCCAGATCTCCCTCATCGCCTGGAAAGGCTTCCAGAACCACGCGATCGGCACGAAGTACCACCCGATGGCTGCTCCGGGTGTGAATCTCAGGCCTGAGGCGCCCAAGGCACGGGCGTTGCAATTCGCGCGGTGTGTCCAGACGAGCAGGAGGACGAGAGAGCCCATCGCAGCGATACGGCCGACGGGCTGCCAATCCTCAGGGAGGAATCGAGGGAGCCATGCCTCATGCGCGTAGCCGAACAAAGTGCCGCCGCTCTGCATGAATACGAAGAACATCACTACTGCGTAGGCGCAGAGAAACCCCTTGGTCCAGTGTGTCAGTCTCGTGGGGTGGCGGAAGCCGGTGTTCTGCTCGTTCACTTGTGTGCTCTCCGGGTTGGCCGGTGGGCTTGAGTCCGCGTTGCTGCTACCTCTGACTACGGGTCGAATTCGGCAACCCTTCACCGGTGGCCGACGCGTCGGCCGGAGTTGGGTCAGGAGCTGTATCGTGGTGCCGCATCTGCATGCCGTGAATCTTCAGAATGATCGTCAGCAAGAGCAGCGTCAACGGGATGTGGAGCAGGAGATTCGCGATGCCGATGGCGATCTCCACAGTCTGTGCGTCGCTCGCCTCCAGCACCAGCGTTGCGATGGCAAGTCCCAGCAGTCCACCCCAGGAGGCAATGAGCCACAGGGCCCACCACCAGCCCACAAGGGGTGATCCGCGCTGCTCGCGCCAATCCGTCGGATCAACGCTCGCCTGCCAGACTTCCTTCATCACCTGATACGGCTTCCAGAACAGCCCCGGTGGCAGGAAATACCATCCCGCCGCCCATTCGGGGGCGAACTTCATGCCGGAGGCACCCAGTTGCCGCGCGTTATGGTTGGCGCGGAGGGTCCAGGCGGGCAGGAGCAACATGATGCCGTACGTGATGATCATTCGGAGGACAAACCGGATTGTCTCGGTGGCCGGTGACAGCTCTAATGGGGTGCCGACAGCCTCCAGGGCGCGAATGCAACCTACAACGACGACGAATGCCAGGTGCGCATACAGGAAGTTGCAGGTCCACCCGGTCAGCCTGGTTGGATCAGTGAATCCATTGCGGCGAACCGGTGATGATGCTCGTGAAAGCCTGGTGGTCGCGCAGCGCAAGGGCAGCGGATGCGCGGCGTACCTGCAACAGTGCGTAGAGGAAGCCGCTCTTCCAACCGGCCAGGCGGGCCAGCATCGCGTTCACGGCTCACCCCCTTGGAACCCCACACACTCCGGTCCGAAACGTTCCAGCCTCGCGCTCCCTAGCTTCCCCCCCCGTCCGAAATCGCCCGCGCGTCCTTCGCCCTTCTCACCATCTCGCGCACGTCGGCGAGCAGCTGCTGCGCGTCGTACACGATCCCGTCCTTGATCGTGTACTTGATGCCGCCGACGCGCTCGGTTTCGCCGGTTTCGTCGTTGAGCTTCACCGCGCCGTTGCCGTACAGGACCTTGAGGTTCTGCAGCGGGTTTTCGTCCACGACGACCAGGTCGGCCTTGAGGCCGGCCCGCAGGATGCCGAAGTCGATGCTGGCGCCCTTGGGATCGTGCAGTTCCTCGGCACCGAAGAGGGTCGCGGAGCGGACGACCTCGACGGGGTGGAAGCCGGCCTCGCGGAGCAGTTCGAGCTCGCGGATGTAGTCGAAGCCGTAGAGCTTGTAGATGAAGCCGGAGTCGGAGCCGGTGGTGACGCGCCCGCCGGCGTTCTTGTAGTCGTTGAGGAAGTGCATCCACTTCTGGAAGAAGCGCTTCCAGTGATACTCGTCCTCGCTGGTCCAGTAGAACCAGTAGGAGCCGTGGGCACGCCGGGACGGCTGGTAGAAGTCCCACTGGCTCGGCAGCGTGTACTCCTCGTGGAAGTCGGCTTCGCGGGAGCGCATCACGTCGCGGCTGGCCTCGTAGATGGTCATGGTGGGGTCGATCCCGAAGCCGAGTTCGAGGAAGCGGTCGATGAGGTCGTTCCACTTCTCGGAGCCCGGCTCGGCGGCCTGGTTCCAGAGCCTGCCGACGTTGCCGAAGCGGTGCTGCTCGTCCTGGTAGTTGTAGTCGAGCGGCCAGTCCTGGACGCTGTAGTCGGTCAGCATCGATTCCATGAGGCCGTAGTAGTGGGTCATCATGTCGAGGCCGACTTCGGCGGCGTCGAGCGCGGTCATGCGCACCACGCCCATCTGGCCGAGGTGGGCGACGGAGCCGAGGCCGAACTTCTTCCCTTCGTCGATGACCGCGGCCATGATGTCGGGGTCCATGGCGCCGAGCTTGAGGCCGTCGATCTTCGCGCCGTCCACTTCGACCTGGGCGGCCCACTGCACCCATTCGCGTGCCTTTTCCGGGGAGTCGACGGCGCCGCGGTCCCAGGCCTCGCCGGGGCGGGCGTAGGTGAACATGCGCGGCGCGACGATCTCGTTGCGCTCGGCCGCCGCCTTCTCGCCGAGCGCCCACATCATCGGGCCGTGGCCGACGCCGCGCGAGGTGGTGATGCCGTGCCCCATCCAGAGCTTGTAGACGTATTCGGCCTGGGACGCCTTCCCGGGCCCCCCGGTGTGCGCGTGCATGTCGACGAAGCCGGGCATCACGTACATGCCGCTCAGGTCGATCTCTTTCGTCGCGCCGGAGGGACGGCGGTTCTCGTCGATCGGCACGCCGGGATACCCGACGGTCTGGATCTGAACGATGCGATCGCCCTCGATCACGATATCCACGGGTCCCATGGGCGGGGCGCCGGTGCCGTCGATGATCGTGGCGCCGCGCAGGATGAGCCGTTCGTGGGGGCCGTCCCCCTCGTCGGCGCCGCGGGGGGTGGTGGGCTGCATCTGCGCGGAGAGGGCGGGCGAAATCGCGGCGGCGCCGAGGAGCGCAACGGCGAACACGCGAAGCAGGACGCGCGGGGACTTCATCCTGGGACCTCCTGGTTGGTTGAGTTGGGCCGGCGTCCGAGACCGGCCCGATCACAGGTCTACCGAATCTGAATAGTAGCCCGATGGTGGGGGCGGGAACAGGATGGCGGCAAGCGGGAACGGGCCTCCGGCACGAGGTGCGCGCCCCGCACGGCGGGCTGCGTGCTCGGCGCGCATTCGGGGAAAGCCGCGGCCGAATGCACCCTTCCCCGAGAGCCCCACACGGCGATACCGTTGACAATGACTCTCGACCAACCTGGCCAGGCCGCGCCGGACACCCCAACCCGCGAGGAAGCCGCCGCCGAAATCGCGCGGCTGCGCGCCGAGGTCGATCGCCACAACCACCTGTACCACGCGAAGGCGGCGCCCGAGGTCTCCGACTCCGTCTACGACGACCTCTTCCGGCGTCTTCAGGCGCTGGAGGCGGCCCATCCGTCGCTGGCGACACCCGACTCGCCCACGCAGCGGGTGGGAGCGGAGCCTCTGGAGAGTCTTCCAAACCTGGAACACGCCGTCCCGATGCTGTCGCTGGACTCGGCGCACGAGATCGGCGATGTGCGCCGGTTCGACGAGCGGCTGCGGAAGGCCCTGGGGGAAGACGAGATCCGCTACGTGGTGGAGCCCAAGCTGGACGGGGCATCGCTCGAACTGGTCTACGTTGACGGGGTGCTCGACCGTGCGGTGACCCGTGGGAACGGGCGGGTTGGGGAAGGGGTAACCGAGAACGTGCGCACCATCCCATCGGTCCCGCTGCGCCTTCGCGAAGACACGCTTCCGGCACCCGGGTTCCTCTCGGTTCGGGGAGAGGCGATCATGTACCTGGGCGACTTCGAGAACCTCAACCAGCGGCGCATCGAGGCGGGCGAGCCGCCCTACCAGAACCCGCGTAATGCCACGTCCGGCGCGCTCCGCCAGCTTGACTCGAAGATCACGGCACAGCGGCCGCTGACCGTGCTCGCCTACGATGTGATGGCGGTGGAGGGGGCGGACTTCGCCACCGATTCGGAGGGTCTGGCGGCGCTGAAGGCGTGGGGGCTGCGCACGCCCGACCGGATCGAGGTAGTGGGGTCGGTGGAGGAGATCGGGGATTATCACAGGGCTTTCGACGCCGACCGCGAGTCGCTCGACTACGAGATCGACGGCGTGGTGGTGAAGCTGGATGCGCTGGAGCCCAGGGAGCGGCTGGGGAGCACTTCGCACCACCCGCGCTGGGCGATCGCATACAAGTTCGAGCCGCGCAAGGAAGTCACGCGGATCGACCGGATCTTCGTGTCGGTGGGCCGAACGGGGGTGCTGACGCCGGTAGCGCTGCTGCGGCCGGTGGAGGTGGGCGGGGTGACGGTCTCGCGGGCGTCGCTCCACAACCGGGAGGAGCTGGAGCGGAAGGGCGTGCGCGAAGGCGACCGGGTGCGCATCCAGCGTGCCGGGGACGTGATCCCCCAGGTGGTGGAGCGGATCGCCGAGGAGGGGAGGGATAGGGGGGAGCCCTTCGTCATGCCGGATGCGTGCCCGTCGTGCGGAACCGAGCCCCTTGAGAAAGGACCGTTCACGGTCTGCCCGAACCACTTCGCCTGCCGTGCGCAGCTGAAGGGGCGGATCGCGCACTTCGGGTCGAGGAGCGCCCTGGACATTGAGGGTATGGGGTCGGAGACGGCAGCGTTGCTCGTCGACGAGGGGCTGGTCAAGGAACTCGCCGACATCTTCGACCTGACCGAGGAGGACCTGGTACCGCTGGAAGGGTTCGCTGAGGTTTCCGCGCGGAACCTGGTGCGCGCGATCGGGGAGCGCCGCCGCGTGGAGCTGGCCAGGTTCCTGGTGGGGTTGGGGATTCCCGAGGTGGGGGTGTCGGTGGCCGCGGACCTGGCCGCTCACTTCCGCAGTGTGGACGCGATCCGCGGGGCGCCGCCGGAGGAGATGGAGGAAATCCACGGCGTGGGGTCGAAGATGTCGGCCGCGATCCGGAACTTCCTGGACGAGCCGCGGGTCGCGGAGGCGCTGGACAGGCTGATGGCGAAGGGGGTTGAGCCGGTGGCGCCGCCTGTGCGGGAGGGGGGCGCCACGGAGTCGGACGGGCCGGAGCACGACTGGGAGGGGAATAGGATCGTGTTGACCGGAGCGCTCGAGACGTTCTCGCGGCGCGAACTCAAAGAGATCCTGCAGGGCCTGGGCGCCCGGGTGACGGGTTCGGTGAGCGCGCGCACGGACCTGGTGGTGGCGGGCGCAAGCCCCGGTTCAAAGCTGGCCCGGGCGCGTGAGCTGGGGGTGGCGGTAGTGGACGAGACCGAGCTGCGGAAGCGGCTGGACGCGAGCGCGGGCAGGCGGGGCGGCCCCGGCGACGAGCGCGATCCTTCCGGCGCGGACCCGGCCACTCGGTGACCAACGCCGAACTGGCGGCGCACATCGCCGAGCTGGCCGACCTGATGGCTCTGGACGGTGCCGACGCCTACCGCGTGTCCCACTACCGCAAGGCCGCCACCGCCCTGCGACGCTTCCACCATCCCCTTGCCGGGATGATCCGGGCCGGGACCGATCTGAGCACGGTGCCCGGGATCGGAAAGGGCCTCGCCACCCTCCTCGCCGATCTCGTGCGGCAGGGCTCCTCACCGCGCCTGGATGAGTACCGCACGAGGATCCCGGCCGAGGTCGTGGCTCTGATGCGCCTGGACGGCGTGGGAGCGACGCGGGCGCGCACCCTCCGTGATGCGGGCGTGGACTCGGTGGCGAAGCTCGAAGCCGCGTTGGTCAGCCGGGAAATCCCCGGGCTCGATGGATTCGGACCCGGCGTGGTGAGCCGGTTGAAGCGCGGCCTGGAGGCGCGCGGGGTGCTCAGGCGAAGCTCGCTCCTGTTCCGGGCGGACCGCGCCGCGGAACGTGTGATCGAGGTGCTTGTGAAGTCGGACATCGAGTTCCGGATCGCCGGCGAGGTCCGGCGGCGCACCGAAACCGTGACCACCGTCGACGTCGTTTGCGCGGCGCCGGCCGATGCGCTCCCCGACCTGGCGGCCGGCATTCCCGGCATCCGCACCAAGGGCTCGCGAGGCGACAATCCTCTTCTCCTGATCCTGGATGGCGTGAGGATCCGCCTGGTCGCCGCACCGTGGCAACTGCTGGAGGCGATCGCGCACCACCTTACCGGCCCTCCCGAGTACCTCGAGGCCCTGGCCACGCGCGCCAGCGAACGCGGCCTCGAGCTGACGCCCGCGGGGATCGCGGGGAGCGCGGGTGCAGGAACGCACCGGGCCGCTGGCAGGGAGGGCGCCGGCCCGGGAGCTAGGGCGATCCGGGCAGCCGCGACCGAAGCCGCGAGTGCCGGAGCCACGGCGACCGAAGCTACGGCGACCGAAGCCGACCTCTACAACGCGCTGGCACTGCCATGGATTGCGCCTGAGCTGCGCGAAGACGCCACCACGATCGAGCGGGCCAAGGCCGGGCTTCCGTCCCTGGTCACCCATGGGAACATCCGGGGCGACCTCCACATGCACACGACGTGGAGCGACGGGGCCGCAACCCTGGACCGGATGGCGGAGGCCTCGGTGTCCAGGGGCTATCGATACATCGCCATCACCGACCATTCTCCCTCGACCCGGGTCACGGGCGGCCTGGACGGCCCGGCGCTCCGGTTGCAGTCGGCCGAGATCGCCCGCGTGCAGAACGGCCTCCCGGACATCCACATTCTGCGCGGATGCGAGGTGGACATCCTCCCGAACGGGTCGCTGGACATCGAGGACGAGTTCCTCGCGGAGCTGGACCTGGTCCTCGTATCGGTTCATTCCTCCTTCGAAATGCCCGAGGCGCGGATGACCGACCGGATCATCAGGGCGCTCGAGAATCCGTTCGTCCACATTCTTTGCCACCCGACCGGGCGGAAGCTCGGCCGGCGACCGCCCTATCCGGTCGACCTCGATGAGGTGCTGCGCGCGGCGGCCGCGCTAGACGTCGCAGTCGAGATCAACGCGAATCCCCGGCGCCTGGACCTCGACTGGCGCGGACTCCGGCTCTGCGGCGAGCTGGGGGTGATGGTGGTTGCAAGCTCCGATGCGCACTCAGTGGCTAGTTTGGATAACATGCGCTACGGTGTCGACCAGGCTCGGAGGGGTTGGTTGCGACCAGACCAGATCTTGAATGCGGCAACGCTCGCAGGGTTGCGCGAATGGACGGCCCGGAGGCGTACATGAGTGAGCTGGCGGTGTACCTCGTGCTGCTGCTGGGCGGGTTCGGCGCCATCTACTTCGGTGCCGAGTGGCTCGTGCGCGGTGCCGCGCGAATCGCTTCCACGATGGGCATCAGCCCGGTGGTGGTGGGACTGACGCTGGTTGCCCTGGGCACGTCCGCCCCGGAGTTGGTGGTGGGGATCTTCGCGGTTCTGCGGGACGACGGTGGCCTCCTGATGGGCAACGTTCTCGGCTCCAATCTTGCAAACATCGGCCTGATCCTGGGGGCGACGGCGCTTATCACTCCACTGGGGGTCGCGGACCGGGTGATCACGCGCGATGTGCCGATCATGCTGCTGATCACCGTGTTCGTCTTCCCTCTGGTGCTGGATGGCGAGGTGGACTGGGGTGATGGGGTGATCCTCCTGGCACTCCTAGTGCTTTACGTCGGCTTCACCTTCATCCCGATAGAGGAGGAGATAAGCGGAATCCGCGAGGAGGTGGACAGCATCACGGATGATCCGGGCGCGGCTCCGGTGGCGCGAAAGCCCGTGGGCAACGTGGGGCTCGTGCTGGGCGGGGTGGCGGGACTGGGTTTTGGGGGCTGGGCGACGGTGGAGGGCGCGAGGTACCTGGCCGCGGAGCTGGGCGCGAGCACCGAAGTGATCGGATTGACGGTGGTGGCGGTCGGGACTTCGCTCCCCGAACTGGTTACGGCGGTCGTGGCGGCTGCACGGAAGCAACCCGACATCGCCGTGGGCAACATCGTCGGATCCAACATCTTCAATCTCACCGCGGTCATTGGAGCGTCCGCCCTGGTCGGAAACTTCCCCGTAGGCGAGTCGATTCTCACACTCCAGCTTCCCTCGGTGCTGGTGCTCTCGCTCCTGCTGTGGCCGGTGGCGGCCAGCGCCCGCATGGTCAGGCGGTGGGAGGGCCTGCTGCTCCTGGCCGTCTATGTCGCCTTCGCGGTCTGGATCTCCGTTGTCACCTGACCGCTCCGGCCGGGAGTGGGCGGAACGCCTTGCACGGGTCGAATCGCGCAACATCACCTTCCTGGAACCGGCCCCGCCATTCTGGACCGAGGCTGCGGGGGCCCGTGTCCGCGACGCGGCCGGCCGGGAATACCTGGACTTCACCGGTGCCTTCGGAGTGGCCTTCGCCGGACACCGGCACCCCCTGGTGGTGGCGAGAATCCGCGCGCAGGCGGAGCGGCTCGTTCACGGGATGGGCGACATTCACCCCCCGGCGGTCAAGGTCGAGTTCCTTGAGGAGCTGGCCGCGCTGATGCCGTGGCCGGAGACTCGGGCGATCCTGGGGCTGAGCGGTTCGGACGCGGTGGAGGCAGCGCTCAAGACGGCTCAGCTGGCGACCGGCCGGCCTGGCGTGATCGCTTTCAAGGGGGGCTATCACGGCCTCACCCTGGGTGCCCTCGCGACGACGCATCGGGAGCACTTCCGCACTCCGTTTGTCCGCCGCCTCGCCGAGCACGTCCACTTCGTGCCCTTTCCGTCCACGGTGGAGGAAGGAGAACATGTCCTCGACGAGGTGGACCAGCGCCTCGGCACGGGCGTCCCGGTTCCTGTCGGCGCAGTCATCGTCGAGCCCATCCAGGGCCGGGCCGGAGTGCGCGTCCCGCCGCCCGGTTTCCTGGCGGATCTGGCCGTCCGCACGGGATCGCGCGGCGCACTCCTGATCGCCGACGAGGTTTTCACCGGGATGGGGCGCACCGGTGCACTGCTGGCGAGCCAGCACGACCGGGTCGAACCGGACCTCGTTTGCCTGGGCAAGGCGCTTGGGGGCGGCATGCCCCTTTCGGGGTGTGTCGGCCCGGCGCAGGTAATGGACGCCTGGCCGCCATCAACGGGTGAAGCCATCCACACCAGCACGTTTCTGGGGCACCCCATCTGTTGCGCGGCGGGGCTGGGCTTCCTGGAGGCGTTGCGGAACGACGATCTCGTTGCGCGGGCCGCGCGGCTCGGTTTGCAGGCCCTCGATTATCTCTCGGAGGCGCTGGACGGCTCACGGGGCGTAGTAGAGATCCGGGGCCGCGGACTGATGCTCGGCGTCGAATTGAGCCGGCGTCGCGCGGCCCGGGTCGTCCGGCACGCACTGGAGCGCGGGCTGATCCTGCTTCCGGCGGGGCAACACGGCGAGGTGGTGGAACTCACCCCGCCGGCAACCCTGACTCGGGACGAACTCGAATCGGGACTGGCGATCCTGGTCGAGGCAATCCTGGAGAGCTGAATGTGCCGGCAGCCCGTGGACAGAACGGACTGCGGCAGCTAGCGGGCGGAAGTCGCGAAGTCGATTCGCTCGGCGAGTTTCAAGTCCCTTTCGGTCACCCCGTCGGCGTCGTGCGACCAGAGCCTCAGCACGACTTCGCTGTAGTTGACCCTGATTTCGGGGTGGTGATCCAGTTCGTCCGAGATCGTGGCCACCCGGTTGACGAAGACGATGGCGCTCCGGAAGGACCGGAACACGTACTTCTTGCGGATCTTGCCATCGCTGAACTTCCACCTGGGATGGGCGTTCACCCATCCTTCGACTTCACTCGACGGGAGAGTTCCTCTCATTGGCGTCTGCTCCAATCTGACCGCTGCCATCCGGGTCCGCAGCGCGGATCCGGTGCCTGCCAGCGTATTATAACGATGCCGCGCGGTGGGGCGAAGCCGGGGGGGGGCGACGGCTGCCCGGCCTGCCCACATTGCGACGCGGGACTTGTCCAACGGTTGCGAGTGCCCTAGGTCATCCGGGGACTGTTGAATAGTTTAGTCGCGGTCAGCATGGGTAACGATCCCGACCGCGGTGCGGTCCGGGCCTGGGTGCCGAACGGAAACCCTGCTCGGCCAACTACAGCAAAGTGGATTCTTCCGGCGTCGGGGCGATGGCAATCACGATTCCCAGTGCGTACGCGGACGGCTACGAAACGGCAAGGCTCATGGAGCCCGAGCTGGCCGAGGCATACATCCGCCACACGCAAATCGGTGATCCGCTTGCGGACGCAGTGGCTGCGGACCTCGTGCATCTGCCCTCGAAGCAGGTGCATGCTCTCCTGGCGAAAGTACTCGAGGACCCCGAGAACCTGCCCGCCGACGCCCCGGAGTCCCTCCGCCGATTCATGGTCGAAGTGCGCGTGGTCCCCGAGTGGTTCGACGAGGAGGTGGCCAGGGTCGCTTCGCGGGCTTTCCTTCGCAATTCCGATCTGGTCCTTGCGGCCCTGGTGGGCGGCAGCATCGTCGAGGGATTCGCCACGCTGATCAGCAAGTCATTCCGAATCAGGGGCCGAGTAATGGCTTCGGGGGTGCGTCGCCTCAAGCAGAATGGCCTGCAACTGATCGAGCAGTACCTCCCCGGCGGAATGAGTCCGCTCGGCGACGGCTGGAAGCTGACGATTCGCGTCCGTCTGGTTCACGCCCAATCACGAATGTTCATCGGGCAGTCCGACGAATGGAACCGGGAGCGCTACGGTCTGCCGATCAGTGCCGCGACGGTCCTGCTGGCCGGCGCCGCCTTCTCGGGCCGGCTGATGCAGCACGTGGCCACGCTCGGCGGCGACTTTTCGGCGGAAGAACGTGAGGCTTACGTCCACGTGTGGCGCTATACCGGTCTCCTGATCGGCATTCCGCCGGAGGTTCTCTTCGAGGACGAGGCCTCGGCGGTGCGTACATTCGAGCTGGGTCGGCTGTGCGAACCGCCCCCCGACGAGGACGCGATCATCATGGCGAACAGCATCGTCAACAGTGCGCCACTGGTGGTTGGCATCAACGAGGTGGAGGAGCGAAGGAAACTGTCCCGCTACGTGTACCGGGTCTCCAGGGAACTGATCGGTGACAGCCTCGCGGACGCCTTCCTTTTCCCGACACACAAACGCCAGGTCCTTCCATTCTTCCGAATGCGCGGCCGCACCAAGCGGTTCCTGGGCAGGGCGGTGCCTTCGTTGCGCCAGAAGCAAGACCTCGAGCGGTTCAAGGGCCTGATCGACTTCGTGAACCTGGGAAGGCTGGAGCACTCCTACAGCCTGCCCACAGCACTCCACGACGAGCACTCGTCGGAGTGGTAGCACCTTGCGTCCGGGCGCCTCGCCGCTCGCGGTGACACGCGGGGATTGTCCGCGGACTGCCCGGTGCCTCGTGGTTTGGCCGGTGAATCCGGGCAGCTACGCGGTACGCTTCTTCCGCCACGACTGAAGGTTGAACTGCAACATGACGAGCGCCGGGACGACCAGCATCAACAGCGCGGTCGCGACGACCACTCCGAATCCCACCGAGGTGGCGAGCGGCACCAGGTGCTGGGTCTGAACGCTCGTCTCCAGCATCAGTGGCGCGACCCCGAGGAAGGTGGTCACCGAAGTCAGCAGGATTGCCCGAAAACGGGCCTTGGCCCCGGCGATGACGGCTTCCCTCGGCGTCAGGCCGCGTTCCCGGGAGCGGTTGATGAACTTGATCATCATCAGTGAGTCGTTCACGACCACGCCGCTCACCCCGATCAGCCCCTGGATGGACGAAAACCCGAGGCTGAGTCCCAGGATGAGGTGCCCTGCCAACGCGCCCACCAACCCCAGCGGGATCGCGGTCATCACGATGAGAGGCTGCGCGTAGGAGCCGAAGGGGATCGCCATCAGGACGTACATCACCAAAAAGGCGAAGAAGACGGATCTGGGCAGGGCGGCGTTCACCTCCCTCTGCTGGCGTTGCTCCCCCCCGTAGGCGTAGGTGAATCCGGGGTGGTCTTCGCCCAGCCTGGCCAGAAGGTTGCGCTCGAGATTGCTGTTCACCGCCTGCCCGGTGACGACCGCGTTGTCCACGCTGGCCGTGACCGTGATGACGCGCCGTTCGTCCAGCCGGTGAATGGTGGTGGGAGACCTTGCCAGCGCGACGTGCGCCACCTGGCCCAGGGGAACCTCTCCACCCTGCGGTGTCCGCACCAGGTAGTCCTCGATGTCGGCAGGTGAATCGCGCTCCTCTTCCGGGAGGCGAACGTAGACGCGCATCTCCTCGCGGCCGCGCTGCACGCGCAGGGCCTCGGTGCCGAAGAACGCCGCCCGGACCTGGCGGGCGAAGTGATCCAGCGTGAGATCGAGCGTCCGCGCCGCGGGCTTCAGGTCGAGCTGCAGCTCCCGAACGCCCTCGTCGTGGTTCGTCCTTACGTCGTACACCCCGCCCATCGACTCCAGCCCTGCGACGACCTCGTCGGCGATCCGTGCCAGGCGGTCCGGATCGGGGTGGGAAAGTTCGAGGTGGACCGGGAGTCCCAGCCCGAGGGCGCCCGCCGAAAACGCCAGCGACCTCACCTCGGGGAGGGTCCCCGTCTCCTCGCGCCACAGGTTCTGGAATTCCGTTGAGGTGAAGTCGCGCTGCGACAGCGCGGGGAGCTTGAATTCCACCGATCCGATGTGTCCCCTTGGCAACTCCACCGCGTCGCCACCCAGCGGGTCGAAGAGCTGGGCGGCCTGGCCCACGGTGACGCTCACATCGGCCGGCAACGGTTCGGAATCGCGGCCAAGCGCCTCCAGCACGCGCTGTCCCGCGGCTTCGAGCTGCGCCGCCACGTCCGCCGTGCGCTCACTCGGCGTCCCGACCGGCATTTCGATGTTGGCCGACACGATGTCGCCCTCGATCTGAGGCAGGAACTCGTACCTGACCAGTCCCGTCGCCACGATGGTCATGGAGATCAGCATGAGCGCGGCTACGGCGGCGAGCACGACGGCCGGAGCGGCGGTTGCGAACCGGAGTGCGCGATCGAGCGGCCCGTCAACGATGCGCCGCAGCAGTCGGTTGACCGCCTCCTGGGCCTGCCTCACGGCCCGCCCGGGCCGCCACCTGGGCTCGCGGGGCGCGGGCAGGTGCGCCAGGTGGTTCGGCAGCACGAGCAGCGATTCCACCAGCGAGAGCATGAGCACGGCGATCACGACGATGGGGATGCTCAGGCCGATCTTGCCGATGGGCCCCGGCACGGTGAGCAGGACCGAAAAGGCCGTCACCGTGGTCAGCACCGAGAAGATCACGGGGCCCGCGATGCGCTGCGTCCCGCGGACCGCCGCGGCCAGCCCCTGGGTCCCCTTCTCCCGTTCGGCGTAGATGTTCTCACCGACCACGATCGCATCGTCCACCACGATGCCCAGAGCGAGCACCATGGCCATCAGCGAGAACATGCTGATCGAGATGCCCAGGAGCTGCATCACCAGGAATGTCCCGGCGAAGGCGACCGCGAGACCCACCGCCACCCACATCGCCAGCCTGATCTGCAGGAAGAGCGCGAGCGCAAGGAAGACGAGGAGCAGGCCCAGCATCGCGTTCTCGATGAGCAGGCCGACCCGGCCCCGGAGGTCGACCGAGTCGTCCCTCCAGATCTGGACGCCAACCCCCTCGGGCAACGATGCCACGACTTCGGCATCGATGTACGCGCGCACGGCCTGCGCGATATCGAGCACGTCCTCGCCGGCGGTGCGGAAGACGTCGATGCGCGCCGCCGGCTGCCCGTTGAAGCGCGCGAGCAGGTCGCTGTCGGCGAAGGCGTCGCGCACGGTGGCGATCTGCCCCAGCCGCACGGCGGTGCCGTCGGCCCGCGTCACGACGATGATGTCCTCGAAGTCGAACTGCTCGTAGTTCTGGCCGAGGGTGCGGACGCGGATCTCCTCTTCGCCAGTGGATATCTTCCCCGCGGAGAGCTCCAGCGAACCCTGGCGCACGGCGAACGCAACGTCCTCCAGCGTCAGCCCGAGGGCGCGCAGGCGGTCGAGCGGCACCTCGATCGAGATCTCGTAGTTGCGCACCCCGCTGATCTCCGCGTAGGAAACCTCGGGCAAGGCCAGAATCCCGTCCTCGATCCGGTAGGTCAGCTCCTTGATGGCGCGTTCGGAGGCGCTGCCGTAGACAATGAGACGAAAGATGCTCTGGCGGCTCGTGACCTCGCGGACTTCCGCGCGCTCGGCACCTGCCGGAAAGGTCAGAATGCGGTCCACCTGGGCCTTCACGTCGGCCAGGGCCCGGCTCATGTTCGTCCCCTGCCTGAACTCCGTGATCACCGAGCCCAGACCTTCGGCCGCCGACGATTCCGTCCGCTTCAGCCCTTCAACGGACTGGATCTGCTCCTCGATCTTGCGGACGATCGACTCCTCCACCTCCTGGGGCGCTGCACCCGGGTACGGAACGACCACCTGAATGCGGTCCAGCGAAGCTTCGGGCAGGAACTCCTGAGGGAGTCCCATCGCCGAGATCAGCCCCATGAACAGGAGGAAGCCCATCAGCAGGTTGGCGGCGATGGGGTTTGCCGCCATGAAAGCGATCGGGCCGCGGCGGCCGCCGGCCACTGTGCCAGAGCTGGGCGGACTCGGCCGGGTGGGGGTTGGGACGGAGTTGTCCGGGGGATTCATGGGACCAAGGTGAACCGGGGCGCTGGAGGGCCGCAAGGTGTCGGAGCGCCTTGTTTGCAATCGCGTCCGTGCCGCGGGCGGCGGCTGTGGGAGGTCGTTGACGGGAGGGGGCCGGGTGGTAGAAGATCAACCATGGCAACACTTGACGAACTGCTCGCAAGGTCCAGCCGCACCTTCGCGGTCGGGATCGAAATCCTCCCGGAGCCGCTTCGGGAAGAAATCACGGTCGCCTACCTGCTGCTTCGTGTCTCCGACTATCTCGAAGACAATCAGGAGCTCGAGGACGCTGACAAGGTCACTCTCCTAAGGAGTTGGGCGCGCGTACTCGGGGGGGCGGACGAGCGCCGGAGCCTGCTTGAACGGCTGGAGTCCGCCCGCGAGGACACCCCTGACGCGTTGGTTGCCCGCAACGCCGCCGCCGTGCTTGACGGACTGGAGGGGCTGGCCCCCGAGGCGTGCGAAGTCCTGATCCGCCGGGTCGGGGAATCGAGCACGGGCATGGCGAGGTGGGTCGCGCGCGGGTCCGTCTTCGACACCGAGACCGACCTGGACGACTACATGCACGAAGTTGCCGGACGCGTGGGCCTTCTGCTCACCGAGCTGTTCACGCGCCGGCTCTCCGGGCTGGCGGGCCGCCGGGGCCGGATGATGCCACTCGCGCGCGAGTTCGGTCTCGCGCTGCAGACCGTCAACGTCATACGGGGGCTGCACGAAGACCGCGACCGGGGCTGGGTGTACGTCCCCACGGCGTTCATCCCCGGCGCGGCAACGCGCCCCTCGGAGCTCTTCGAGCCGGGAAACCACGCGGTCGCGATGCGCGTACTGGCACGGCTGGTGCGGAAGGCGGAGCGTCACCTCGCCGCCGCGCGAGACTACATCCGCATGATCCCGAGGCGCCATCACGGCGTGCGCCTCTTCTGCATGCTTCCGCTCTTCTTCGCGGTCAGGACCCTCGCGCTGAGCCGGGGCAACCCGGATGTCCTCGAGCGGGAGACGAAAATGACGCGGCGCGAGGTGCTCGCGGTCACCCGCAACGCGAAGCTGCTGGGGTTTTCGAACCGGTGGATGGACTGGTATTGCGGGCGGTTGGCCCTGGTCGCCTGAGGGGGCTCGGCCGCAGCCGTCCACCGTTGTTGACAAGCCCCGGCAGGCTTGGCTAACTTAAAGATCTCATTGCGGGGTGGAGCAGTCTGGTAGCTCGTCGGGCTCATAACCCGAAGGTCGCGGGTTCGAATCCCGCCCCCGCTACTGTGGTCACGTGTCCCGGGAACGCCGCCCTCGTGCGGCGTTTTCTGGCGTAGGCACGTAGGGCGGGATTGGGCCAGGTAGCTCAGTTGGTAGAGCACGCGACTGAAAATCGCGGTGTCGGCGGTTCAATTCCGCCCCTGGCCATTGGAATCACAGGTCCGTAGCTCAATTTGGTAGAGCACCGGTCTCCAAAACCGGCGGTTGGGGGTTCGAGTCCCTCCGGGCCTGCGTGCGTGGGATCACGCCCTCATCGTCTAACGGTCAGGACACCACTCTTTCAAGGTGGAGATCGGGGTTCGATTCCCCGTGAGGGTATGCGGCCGGGGTTCGTCCTCGGCCGTATGCAGGATGGGGCTGTAGCTCAGTTTGGTTAGAGTGCCGGTCTGTCACACCGGAGGCCGCGGGTTCGAGTCCCGTCAGC
>VXLT01000348.1 GCA_009841475.1 Gemmatimonadota bacterium | reverse complement strand
GAGTCGTTCGGCGCTCCTCTGGAGGGCGTCTTCGGTGCGGTGGCCGAGCTCGCGGAGCGGTTCGCGGGTATCGAGATCATCTATCCGGTGCATCCCAACCCGCGGGTGAGCGAGCCCGCCCGGCGAATCCTGGGAACGCGCCCGCGCATCCACCTCGTCGACCCGCTGAGCTACGGCGACCTGCTCGCGGTCCTGCGCCGCGCCACCCTGGTCCTGACCGACTCGGGCGGCATCCAGGAGGAGGCGCCCGCCTTCGAGGTGCACACCCTGGTGCTCAGGGAGGTCACCGAGCGCCCCGAGGCGGTCCGTGCAGGCGCGGCCACGCTGGTGGGGACCGATCCCGCCCGCATCCTGGCCGAGGCCACCGCGAGGCTGTCGTCCGCCGGGAGCGGCCCGCGGATCCCGAATCCCTACGGGGATGGGCGGGCCGGCGAGCGCATCGCCGATATCCTCCTCTCCACGCTGGCCGGCGTCCCGCGCGAGACGCGCGACTGGGTGCCCTCGTGAAGATCGTCGTTCACTGCGTGTACTTCCCGCCGGAGGTCGGCGGGCTGGAAAGCCACGTGCACTACCTGTGCCGGGGGCTGGTCCGGCGCGGGCACCAGGTCACGGTCGTGACCTCGCTGTCGCGGCCCGGGCTTCCCGCCCACGAGAACATGGACGGTATCCGGGTCTACCGCACCCCCCTTCCGGCGCGCAATCACTGGGGATGGTTCGTTCACGCGGCCGGGTCGACCCCGCGTACCCGTGCGGTGGTGCGGGACGCCGATGTCGTGCATGCCCAGGCCTTCCCCTCGATCCTGCCGTGTTCGCTGGCTCTGGCCGGCAGCGGCACCCCACTCGTCACCACACTCCACACCTCCCACTTCCTGCGACTCGCCGCCAACCCCCTGGTCGCCCCGGCCCTCGGCAAGCTGATCGGGCTGAGCGACTACAACTTCTCTGCCAGCAAGGAGATCGCCGACGTGGGAGAGGCTCTCGGACCCTCGATCACGGTGGAAGCCCTGGTGAACGGGGTGGACACCGAGATCTTCCGGCCGGTTCCCGGCACTCACCCCCGGCGGGAGCGGCGCTGGCGCCTGGTTGTGCCCAGACGTCTCTTCCCCAAGAACGGCGTCGAGTTCTTCGTGCGGGCGATGCCGGCAATCGTGGCCGGTGCGGATGTGGACGTGATCGTGGTCGGCGACGGCCCCGAGCGCGAGACGCTCGAAAGCCTCGCGCGGGAACTCGGCATGGCTGACCGGATCGAGTTCCTGGGCGCCCGCCCCCATTCCGACATGCCGGGGCTCCTCTGTTCGGCGGATCTGGCGATCTTCCCTTCGCTGATGGAGGCCACCTCGGTCGCCGCCCTGGAGTGCATGGCGAGCGGCCTCCCGGTCGCGGCGTCGGCGGTGGGGGGACTGCCCCAGATCGTCGACGACGCAGTCGGGGGACTTTTCCCGCCGGGTGATCCCGGGGGGCTGGCCGCGAAGGTTCTCGAACTGCTGTCGGATGGCGGGCTGGACGGTCGGGGCGCGGCGGGCCGGAAAAGGGTGGTGGCCCACTGGAGCAACGAGCGGCTGGTGGACCGGCATCTGGAGGTGTACGCGGGGCTGGGTGCGGGATGATGGGCCGCCAATGTAATGTTTACTTGTCAATGGGTAATGTACGCACGACATACCATGACTAGATATTGCCTGTCAGCCGAAGAAATCGGGGCATCAAACCAACATCTGCTGTAAGGCAGGAAGAGACCTGTGGCCAGCGAGACAACACCAAAACCTGAAGGCGGAGCGCGGACAGCCTGGTCGGGCCGAACGGCCAGAGGAGCGAGCCGAGTCATCCAGATCTTGCGCCGAGCGAGGAACGCCGCCACCAAGAGCGCCCGCAACCCGATCACCGCCTGGAAGATGCTGTGGCCGAGGTACGGGCCATTCGCACCCCGGACGCCGGACCCCGAGTTCCGCCGGTCAGTCCGCTGGTCGTTCGGAAGGCTGCAGCGGGAGCCGATGAATGCGGTGTTTCCGGGAATCGAGTCTACCGATGTCCGGGTTGTGAGTTGCTTCGACCGGGAACCCCTGCTGTCAATGAGCCCATCCGAGGTGATGGCCATCGGAGCAATGATCCGCGCGCTCGAGCCTCGCCGCGTGCTCGAGATCGGTACCTTCGAGGGCAACACGACGGTCAACCTTGCCGCCAATGCACCTGCGGACGCCCGCGTGTACACGCTCGATCTGCCGCCCGGCTGGGGCGGGGGCTTCGGGCTGGAGGTGCCGGACATTCACGACAACTCTGCACCCGGCCACCATACGGGGAGGCAGTTCATCGAATCGCGGTACGCGGACAAGGTCAAGCAACTGTGGGGCGACTCCGCCCAGTTCGACTGGGATGAGTTCTCACCCTTCGACTTCATTCTGATCGATGGATGTCACACCTATGAGTATGCCGTGGCCGACACTCGCAACGCACTGCGCGTGGTGCGGCCTGGCGGAGTGATCGTGTGGCATGACTATGGTATGCTCGAGGATGTCAGCAGGGCCGTAGACGAATTCGCGGACAACATGCGGATTCACGCGATCCAAGGGACGCGGCTGGCCGTCGGGTTCCCATAGCCGGCCCCGTGGACAAAACCCCAGCGGGCATTCGAGCGGCGATTCGACGCCTCGCAAGTCACCGGCCGCAAAGTGGGCCGTGACCATAACGGTTGGGTACGGTTCGTAACCACGCCTGGAACACGTCGTCTGACGGCGAGCAAAGCTGTGTACCGCCCCACTCGAACCTGACGAGGCCGGTCAGGTTGATGAGTTCACGGGGAAGTGCTCCTTGCAGCGCCACGTTTTCCTGAAAGTCAAGCCACTGCAACTGGGCCCCCAGGTCGCCCAGTTCAGGTGGCAAATGACCCGAAAAGTTGTTGTGGTTCAGCCACAGTCTCTCGAGGCCAGGCATGGAGCCGAGTCCCGGCGGAA
>VXLT01000044.1 GCA_009841475.1 Gemmatimonadota bacterium | reverse complement strand
GGCGGACCTGCGCGGGCGGGCGGGCGGGCGTGTACATGTACCGCGACTCGCTGCTGTCGCAGTGCAGGAATCCCTTACGCACGAGCTTCTTCATCACGGTCATCACGGTGGTGTACGCGACCGGGCGGGCCCTCAGGATGCTCTCGTGCACATCGGCCACCGAGGCTTCCCCCATGGTCCAGACCCGCTGGAGAACCTCCATCTCCGTCTCGCCCAGCCGGCTAAGCGATCTGCGTCTCAATGTTCTCTCTCCTCTTCGGCGTTTCGCGGTCGTCGTCCTGCTTACTATCATGGTAATACTATTATGATCGTATCGCAAGTCCGGTGTGGACGCCCGAGTTGGACATCGTGGCTCAGGAGGCCTGCGAAGGGCAGCTGCGGCGGTCTACGCCACGGGTGTGCTACGGCCCCAGCGCCCCGATCGGAATCACTCCCACCCCGTCCGGCCTCGTGTATCCGTATCCGCTTGCCACGATCACGCCGAGGGCCTGGGGCGGGCCGACCGTTTCTGGATCCACACGCCCGGCGAGCCTGAGCAGATTGCGGGCACCCTCCTCGACCATCCTCGGACCCAGCTTCACCTCGAAGGCCGCCCAGCGGCCGTCGCGGGCCTGCACCACGGCATCGACTTCAAGCCGTCCGTTCTCCCGGTAGTGGAATACCTCGGCATCGGCGGCCTGCGCGTACACACGGAGGTCCCGAACCACCAGCGACTCGAAGAGGAGTCGGAGGGACCTGAAGTCCCGGAGCAACCGGTCGGGATCGGCGCCCAGCGCGGCCACGGCCAGGGACGGATCGACGAAATGGCGGACCGGACGCTTGCGGAGAACGGCCCGCGAGCGGAGGTGGGTCGCCCACGCCGGCTGGTTCTCGACGATCATGAGCCTCTCCAGAGCGTTGAGATAGTCCGCAGCGGTGTGCGGCTTGATCCCCCCGTTGTCTCGGGCTCCCAGGTCTTCCGCGAGCCGCGAAGTTGCAACAGCCGTGCCAACGTTCCGGGCCAGGGAACGCAGGAGCAATCTCACGCGTTGCGGGTCCCGGCGTACGCCATCCACACCGCGAATGTCCACACGGGCCACCTCGTCCACCTGGCCGCGATTGGCCCGCAGGGCACGCGCTAGCGGCCAGTCCACGCTTTCGGGCCATCCCCCCCGGCAGATGAGTTCCGCCATCTCACCGACCGGGATCGTGTGCTGACCGGCACAGGGGGACTCCCCCGCCAGCGTGCGCTTCAACGAGATGGCGCCCGACGACAGTCCCGCCTCGTGCAGCGACATGGGGCGCAAGCGAAGCCGGACGATGCGACGCATTCCCGTGTGCCGGGTGGCGTCGTCGGCAGGAATGGCTGAGCCGGTGAGGATGAATTGGCCGGGCACCCGCCGGTCATCGACTGCCCGTCTAACGTGGTTCCAGATACTCGGTTCCAGCTGCCACTCGTCGATGAGGCGCGGCGGAGGCCCCTTCAGCACTTCGGCCGGATCGGCCTGCGCCAGGAGTCGAGCGTCCTCGTCGATGTCGAGCAGGACTTCGCTCGCAGCAAACTCCCTCGCGGTCGTGGTCTTGCCGCAACCCCGAACGCCCTCGATCACCACGCAACCGGTGGCGCCGAGGAGTTCGCGCATCTCCAGATCCACGGTTCTGGGTAGGTATCGTGTCATTGGCGGGCCTTGCGGACGGGGAGTCGTGCTGCGCCACGGGCTGCACGATCACCGAAAGGTAGCTTCAACGGACAGACTTACGCAACGTGTAACGGCAGAAATAGAACAACTATAGCAGCAGAATTACGACGTATTAGTCGGCAGAAATATATCGACTTTACCAGCAGAATTACGACGTCTTAAGCGGCAGGAATACTACACCCGCACCGGCAGAAACCCGGTTCCGCCCACCCGTCACCGCGCACCCTCCCGCTCGATCCGCCAAACATCCACATAGTCGAGATCGAAGTCGCCCCGGCGGACCGTCAGGACATGAGCGGGAGACTGTCGCGGAGTGCCAGGTAGCCGCTGTTGCCCTCGGACCATTCCTCGTCGGAGATGGGCTCGGTGGGGAGCGAGCGTTCGATTACGCGGACGACGGAATACAGTCTCCCCTCCCCGTCACGCGCCACCGACACGATCCGCTGGAACATCAGCGCGTCCGGCCCGTTGACAACGCCGATGGTGAGGGCCGCTTCGTCGGCGACGCGCGCGTAGATGGCATCGCCTCCCGTGCTGGTGATGATGCGCAGGCCGGCCGAGTCGGTGACCACCGCGCCCGGACCGGCCGCCTCCTCCTGGCTGACGCCCACCGAGGGCGGGCTGACCGCGGCGCACACCAGCGCCACGCAGAACAGGGGCAAGGGTTTCAGAGGGGTGGGCTCCTCTCGCTTCCGGTCGACTGGTGTTCTCCCGTGTTCGACTCCGGGAGGATTCCAGCGGTTGGCTGCGCACCTCATGCCATCAACTATGATGATGGTTTCACAAGCCGGATGGCCAGTCTGATCCGTAGATGACGTGGCGCTGAGCCGGGTGGTTACATTGACAGTTGCCACCACGCCGTAACGCCAACCCAGCCGCGGAGGACCGCCAGTGGAGATTCTGGCGGTCTACGAGGGGGACAACCAGCAACTGCATGGGCCCGAAAGGCGGGGCCTGCTGGTCCGCCTTCAGGATGCCATCAGTGATGAGGGCGTGGATGCCTTTCCTAATCTGTATTTTGTGCCGCCGAAAGATCGGTAGGGATCTGACTTCGCGCAGCTGTTCGTAGAGACTCAGGAGGATCGTCACGGAGCCGACTACGACCCGATGTGGAAGCTGGACAGGCCAGCGATCGAAGACCGCCTGGCAGCGGTTGCGCAAGCCATCGCGCGCTTTAGCGCTGTACCCACAGCTGACCGTCGCGCCTTCGCCGCGCACGTGCTCTTCAGACGCCGCACTTAGCAGTCCCTGGATGAATCCGCCCGAGCACCGAGAGCGGCGAGGCGCCGGGCTGGCAAGGCGCGACGAC
>VXLT01000096.1 GCA_009841475.1 Gemmatimonadota bacterium | reverse complement strand
CTGGACCCCGGAAGGGTTGCTAAACTACTGTCCAGGGAAATCGGGGGCACTATACCAGCACGCAATACCGGTACAGCTTCAGCGTCTCGCGCCAGTCCTCCGGGTACGCCGCGACCATGTCACCCAGGCCGTACTCCTCCGCAAGCCCGGCGAAGGTACCGGAATCGGCGACCCTGTACGGCGCCTGCGTCTCGAACACGGTCAGGTCCGGAAAACCGGTCGGAAACGATGCCCCCATCGCCCTTTCCACGCCTTCCAGCCGCTCCATGTCCTCGTCGGTCTCGAATTCGCGTTTCTGCAGATCCACCGAGAAGTAGTCGAAGGCGATGCTGAAGGTCGGCATCGCGCCGGCCAGCCGGTTCAGGAACGGCATGATCAGGTCGGGCGGCAGGTACATGGTGTTGCCTTCCCACACGATGAGCGTCGGGACCTCCGGGTCGAACCCGACGCGTGCGAGACCGTGCGGGACGTCGACCTCGAGGTAGTTGCCGTAGACCGAAGGCGGCTGTTCCATTCCGTGATCGGCCAGGACCGTCCGCTTGAACTCGAGGACCGCGCGCTGGTCGACCTCGAAGAAGGCGACGCCGGGGCGGGCGAGGTGATGGGCCCGCATGTCGAAGCCGCCCCCGAGCAGGACCACCTGCCGCGCCCCGGCCTCGATTCCGCGCTCCACGAAGCCGTTGAAGTGGCGGGTGCGGAACCGGACCATCGTCGTCGAGGGAGGAAAGGCCGCGTCCATCTGCCTGGCGGCGCCTACCGCACGCTCGTTCGAGAACCAGCGTGCGTAGGGATCGTTGAAGAGCACGGGCGACTTGTCCTCTTCCAGGGCCCGGATCGATGCGATCACGAATGCGGTGAAGCCGACTTCATTGATGTCCATGGTCTATTGTCTGTAATGGTTTTCCGGGGAAGTGTGAGTGGCGTCCGGGGGGCGTCGCCTGCGGTCCCGGAAGGGTAGTCCTGGTCATGGACAGGGTCAACCGGAGGGCGGCTCTTCAGCGCTTTGGGCCTGGTGGTGTCAGCGGCGCCGCGACCGCCGCGCCACTACAACCCCACAGAGGATCACACAGGCCCCGATCACCTGCTGCGGGGTCGGCGTCTCGGAGAGCCACAGCCAGGCGCTGAGCAGCGCGACGACCGGGACCAGGTTCTGATAGACCGAGGTACGGTTCTGTCCGATGACGCGCACCCCACGGTACCACAGAAGGTAGGCCAGCCCGATCGCGAAAACCCCCGCATACACCACGCCGAGCCAGGCCTGCAGCGACACCGCGCTCCAGTCGGTGCGCACGAGGCCGGGGACTCCGGCCAGCACGATGAATGGGAGTCCGCCCCAGAGCGTCCAGGCGGTCATTTGCAGCGCTCCGCGCCTCCTGGTGAGGCGGCGGCCCAGCACCGTGTAGGCGGCCCAGGAAACGGCGGCGCCAAGTACGAGGAGGTCCCCGATGCGGGCGGCCCCCAGCTCCTGGTGCCCCCCCGAGATCAGGATCACCATGCCGGCAAGCGTGCCGAGGACACCGAGGAGAATACGGAGGTTGAAGCGCTCGCGCCCCATGGCAAAAGAAATCACGAGCACCCAGACCGGGCTCGTGGAGAGCAGGAGGGCCGCGTTGCCGGTGGCCGTCCAGTCGAGGCCGAAGATGAAGCAGATCTGGAAGATGACGTGACCGATGAGGGCCAGCAGCAGAACGATGCCCCAGTCCTTGCGGAGCGGCATCACGCGCCGTCCTGTTGCCCGGATCAGGAACCAGACGGCTACCGCCGCGCACGGGAAGCGCAGCGCGTTGAACGCCAGGGGCCCGATCTCGTCGAGGGCGGCCTTCACCACGGTGAAGTTGAGGCCCCAGATGGTGGCTGTGAGGATCAGGCCGAGGTCGACGAGGAGGTTGGAGCCGTGCCGGCGGTGCCGGCCGCGGCGAGCGGTTGCGCCGACTCGCGGGTGGCCAGCCGCGGAGCGCCGTGGGATTCCGCTGGACTCCTCCGCGGGTCCCGGCCCCTGCCCGCCGCTACCGCCCGAGTGCGTCGAAGGTCGCATTCTGGATGGCGTACTCACGCCAGTCGTCGTGGTCGAAGTGCCACCACTCGGCTTCGTATACCGTGAACCCCTCCGCCTCCATGGCGCGGCGAAGCAATTCGCGCAGCCAGCGCTGCCGCGAAGTCCCGCCCGGGTAGTCGGGGAACGAACGGGGCGAGAACTCGTCAAAGGTGCCCACCATGTCCGCGGGCTCACCTGTCGCGAGATCGTACAGGTTCAGGTCGATCGCCGAGCCGCGGTTGTGGCGCGAGCCGTTCGCCGGATTTGCGACAAAGATCTTCTGCGACTCGGGGGTGGCGTCGAAGAACATCTTCGTGACGTACCAGGGCCGGTATCCGTCGTGCAGGAGGAGGCCGTAGCCGTGTTCGGCGAGCGCGCGGTGGACGCGCACGACCGCCTCGGCGGCGGGGCGCTGGAGGAAGACGCGCGGCTCGTCGTAGAAAACCGAGGACATGAAGTTGTTCGTGGTCGCGTAGCGCACGTCGAGACGGATGCCGGGCTCCAGCGAGGCGACTTCGACGAGTTCGGAGTCGCGGAAGGGGCCGGGTTCGGGGGGCGGGGTCGCGGCGAGCGCCTCCGTGCGGAGTTCCTCGACGGGGCGGACGGGGTCGATCCGGAAGGTGGCGCCGGCTTCGGTGCCGACGTCGCGCCGGGGAAAGAGGACGGAGGCGGCGACGACGGAGGTGGCGCGGTCCGGTGCCGGGCCGCCGGAGGTGTTCTGGCCTGACGTGTCGGCGCCCGTTGCGTCCCGGCCAGCGCCCCGCGCGAACACCAGGCGCTCGCCGTGGTAGAGGCCCCAGTCAGGGAAGGCGTACACGTCGCGCGAGATCTCGGTGAGCGGGTACAGGAAGAACCACTCGATGAGCGCGTGGAGGCGCCCGCCGCGCTCCAGGATGTAGAGGACGTTGTGGTCCCATCCGTACTCGCCGATGAGGCCGTTCCAGTGGGGGGGCGGGGGTTTGGTGG
>VXLT01000311.1 GCA_009841475.1 Gemmatimonadota bacterium | reverse complement strand
TGCCCGCCCTCGCGACCCTGGCGTTGCCCGCCCCCGCCGCCGCTCAATCCGGCCACGACGCCGTCCTCGCCCACGTCGATGCCAACGCGGCCGACTACGCCTCTGTCGCCCAGAAGATCTGGGACTTCGCCGAGGTCGGCTACCAGGAGACCGAGAGCTCGGCGCTGCTCCAGGAGCAGTTGGCGCGCGCCGGATTCGAGATCGAGACCGGCGTGGCGGGGATGCCCACCGCTTTCGTGGCCTCCTGGGGGGAGGGGTCGCCCGTGATCGGCGTGCTGGCCGAATTCGACGCCCTGCCCGGCATCACCCAGTCGCGCAACCCCTACCCGGATCCCGTCTTCTCGATGGCCGCCGGGCACGCGTGCGGGCACCATCTCTTCGGCGCGGGATCCGTTGCCGCGGCGCTGGCAGTCCAGGACTGGCTGGCCTCGTCCGGGACGCCGGGCACGATCCGCCTCTACGGCACGCCGGCGGAGGAGGGCGGCGCGGGGAAGGTCTACATGGTACGGGGCGGCCTCTTCGGCGATGTCGACGCCGTCCTTCACTGGCACCCGAGCAGCGCCAACGACGCCAGCCCCTCCACGTCGCTGGCCAACAAGTCCGCCAAGTTCCGCTTCCGGGGGGTCTCGGCGCATGCGGCGGGCGCGCCCGAACAGGGCCGCAGCGCGCTGGACGGGGTGGAGGCGATGAACCACATGGTCAACCTGATGCGCGAGCACGTGCCGCAGGAGACGCGCATCCACTACGTGATCACCGCGGGCGGATCCGCGCCCAACGTCGTCCCGGACTTCGCGGAGGCGTACTACTACGTGCGCAACCCGGACGTGGAGGTGGCGCGGGCGATCTTCGAGCGGGTCGTGCTGGCGGCGGAGGGGGCGGCGAGGGGGACGGAGACGAACATGGAGTACGAAGTGATCCACGGGCTGTACGCCATGCTGGCCAACGAAGCGCTGCAGCGTCGCGCCCAGGCCAACCTGGAGCGGGTGGGCGGCGTGGTGTACGACGAGGAGGAGCGCGCGTTCGCGGAGGAGATTCAGACGACGCTGAACAACCGGCCGCCCATCGAGAGCGCCGCCGCAGTGCAGCCGTACGCGCCGCGCCAGGGCGGCGGATCGACCGACGTGGCCGACGTGAGCTGGGTGGTGCCCACCGTGGGGATCGGCACCGCGACCTGGGTGCCCGGTACGCCCGCCCACTCCTGGCAGGCGATCGCCGCGGGCGGCACCTCGATCGGCAACAAGGGGATGATCGTCGCGGCCAAGACGCTGGCCATGACCGCGGTCGACCTCTTCACCGACCCCGCGCTGCTGGCGGCCGCCAGGGCGGAGTACCTCGAGCGCGTGGGCCCGGGCTTCGAGTACGTCGCGCTGGTGGGCGACCGCGAGCCGCCGCTGGACTACCGCAGGAATCCGGGGCGGTAGGAGTCGCGCTAGCGGACCGCCTCCGGCAGCCGCTTCACGATGATCGTGGGGACATCGAATTCGTCCGTCTCGACAAAGGCGACGATGCCGCCGGGTCCGAACGCGGCGGGCATGCGCGTATCCTCCAGCGAATACGTGCCGACGTACTCGCCCTGCGCGGAGAGGACATCGATCCATCCGTCAGCCGCCTCGTCCGCCTCCGGGGCTGCGCCGGGGAAACGGACCTGCTCCAAAGGATCGCCTCCCCACCGCTGCACCCAGATCGATCCGTCCCAGGTCGTACGAAGGCCGTGCAACAGCGGCACCTCGGGCATGAAGGGCGCGTTCGCCGCCATCTCGCGCATACCCTCCATCATGCTCTCCATCGTGGCCAACAACTGCTCCTGAAAGGCTGACGGAAGGTCGCCGCCCAGATCCGGAGCGCTGAACTGCCCCTCGACGGACTCCTCGTATCGCTCCAGCACCCGCGCCCGGGCCCGCTCCCGCAGTTGTTCGGTAACGGGCTGCGGGTGGAGGGGCCGGCCCACGACGCGGGGCGGCGCACCCGCCGTGCGGATCTTTACCGCATACGCGGAGGAGTCCGAGTACGCCACACCACCGCCGGGAAGAACATCGAACACCAGGCGGGGCTCGAAGTAGGCGAACGCGTCGCCGAGCTCGGCGAACACGTCCGCGGGATCGCCGGTCTCCATCGTGACCTGCTGCTCGGGGCGCGGCTCCCATCCTTCCGCGAACGGAACCTGGACGGCCTCTTCGCCGTCGCCGAGCGCCACGCGGTAGATCGTGCGGTCGCCCGTCGCGCCGGATGCTTCGCCCTGGCTGAGCGTTACGGTCGAACTCCGTATCAGGAACAGCGCACCCCCGTCCCGTGCGGCCCGCACGGTCTGCGCGGAGACGGCACGGTCGGCGCCCGTATCCGCGAAGCGAAGCGCTCGTTCGAACGAGCCGTCGGGGCCGAACAGGAGGTAGGCGCGGTGTCCGTCGTCGACGATCACGGCCCCGCCCCCGGGCCGGGCCACCATCTGGTCCACGTCGCGAAGCTCACCCGGGCCGTCGCCCATACTCCCGAACTCGGCCACCAGGCCTCCGGCCCCGTCCACGACCACGAAGCGGGTGGAGGATCCCGTCTCGTCACGGATGTAGAGGTGGCCGCGCGCGTCGAAGTCCAGCTGCTCTATCTCCGTGAACGCATCCCACCCGTCCGCCGCGATCCCGCCGATCCGGTACACCTCTTCGAAGTCGGCCGCCAGCGGACGGTCCTCGCTCACCGGCGGAGCGGACCCTCCCCCGGTGTCGCCGCCGCAAGCCGCCAGCAACCCGGCGATCGCAACGCAACAGCTTCTCATGCCACAAGCCTCCAAGTCGATGCACATGACGACGCCGGCATCATATGTCCCGGGCTTGTCGACGCGCTACCCGCACTCCGAGAACCCGCACACGTAGCACTTCCTGCACCCCTCCTCGAAGGCCAGGTGGCTGGACCCGCAGGAAGGACACGCGCCGAGCGCGGCGTCTGACTGGTCGACGTACCGGGTCTGGCCCCCGGGCATGGGAGCCCCCGCCGTCCCGCCTGCGCCAGCC
>VXLT01000185.1 GCA_009841475.1 Gemmatimonadota bacterium | reverse complement strand
GCGGGCGCCCCCCGCCCCCCCCCCCCCCCCCACGACAGAGTGACCCCGCCACCCCCATGCCCGTAGTTGTGCACCAGCAGCTTGCCCGCGAACGACTCGGCCCGCACGACGAACCCCTCCGACCGGTATGGCCTGAGCCCCACATCGACCCGGATCACTCGCTCCGGCGAAATGCGCACGGGCCGAATCCCGGCGAACGTGTCTTCCCACCGCCGCCCGCCCGCAAGGGACGCGCACCCGCCCGCCAGCCCGCCCGCCAGCGCACTGGCCGTCAGCCCCAGCCATCGGCGCCGGTCCATTCCGCGGGCCCGCCCGGTGCGCGACGGGGCGCCACTCGCCTCGCCTTGGCCAGCCGTCCGCCCCGTTTGCGCCGGGCCGCCAATCGCATCGCTGCGGCCAGCCGCCCGCGCAGTCCGGACCGGCGCGCCTACAGAATCGCCAGCTCCGTCGTGATGTCGATGCATTTGTGGAGCGTCCGGTACACCGGACAGCGCATGGGGTGCAGATCGAAGGCCCGGTTGATCGCTTCCTCGTCCGCCGCCGCCGCCCGCAGCTGGTACTTGACGTGAATCCTGCGGACGACGAGCACGCCCTCCTCCTTCCCGACCTCTCCCTTCACCTCCGCGGCCAGCCTTCCGTCCGACGCGTCGATCCCGCGTGCCTCCAGCACGCCTCCGAAGGTGCCGACGAGTCAGCCGCCGGTCGCGGCGATCACGTAGTCGAGGGTGGTGGTGGTCTCGGTCTTGGACCGGACGCCGTAGTGCTCGGCGATGGCGCCGTGAACGCCGAAAGCGACGGGCCCGTCGTGGGCCGGGAGCCAGGCGAGCCGGTTGGGACCGCGGACGCGTTCGATCCGGATGTCCGCTTCGTAGACGATGTCGCTCATGTGGGGGTTTCTCCATTCGGGTACCGCGGGAGGAGGGCCCGCGGGATGGGTGAAGGTTGTGGGTTCACCGGGAGTCCGCTCAGCCGGGCCACAGCCCGCCGAAGATGGCGGCGGTGAGCAGCGCGTAGGCGAGTCCGTCGGCGGCGTGCTTGAAGGCGACGCGCGCGGGGAGGCCGAACCAGATGCACTCCTGGAAGCCGACGAAGCCGTGTGCCATGAACGCCGCCGTGCCGGTGACCTGGAAGACCTTCAGGAAACCGGTGCCGACCGGCAGCACCGCAGAGCCCAAATAGCCGACAAACAGGGCGACCACGAGGTGCAGAACCAGCGACTTCAGGATCGATGACCGCATGTCGAGCACGGCCCTGGAGTCGCGCACTCGCAGAATGCCGACCGGGCCGGTGTGCACCCGCGCCTTGTATGCATCGGACTGTTCGCCTTCGGGGCCGGCCCAGGGGAAGTAGTACATCCCCGGTCCGCTCGTGGTTTGCCGGACGGCTTTCATCAGGGCGTCCTGGTCGTCCGGCGGAGAGAAGTCGTTCTTGTGGTGCGGCATCAGCATCCAGACGATGGCGCTCACAATGAATACGGCGGCGCCGGCAATCAGGATGGGTGCCCAAAGGGCGGAAAGGGTTACCATGGATTGGGTGGTCCGGCGTTGCAGGGTGTGAGGTTGTGTTCGAGGGCTTGCCCGCGGTGGTTCGTCGGGGACCGGCCCGTTGCGATGCGCCCGGGGCCGGCCGGTGGCGATCCGTGCAGGACCGGACCCCCCGGCGATCCGGTCGGGCGATCCGGTCGGGACTGGCCCGCGGTCGCCCGGCACAATAGTGTGGCAGGGGGCCGATGGCCAGCTTTCGCGGGGCTGATGGGGCTCTTGGACTCTTCGACGGGCGTCGCGATGAAAACTGTCGTCTCTCCGGTGCGCTGAAGGAACCAAATGTAAAGGATACATTACAAGATGTCATGTTTACCGTACATCCGTCCTCGGAATCCTGAGCGGCGGGGCCTTCCTGGCCTTGCGGAAATCCTGCTGGCGCTCTTCCTGGGCCCGGCTGCCGCCGCCGTGTTCCCGGCCACGGCGTCCGCCCAGACCGACCCCCGGGTGCTGGAGATCATCGACGAAGTCGACCGCCTCATGCGCGGGGAGTCGAGCACCGGCCGCGTGCGCATGGAGATCGACACGGAGAACTGGTCGCGCACGCTGGAAATGCGGGTGTGGTCGCTGGGGACGGAATACTCGCTCATCCGCGTGGATAGCCCCCGGCGGGAGGCGGGGAGCGCGACCCTGAAGGTCGAAAACGAAGTCTGGAACTACTTTCCCCGTGCCGACCGGACGATGAAGCTTCCGCCCTCGATGATGCTCGGCGCATGGATGAGTTCGCATTTCACCAACGACGACCTCGTCAAGGAGAGCCGGATCATCGAGGACTATGACATCGTCATCTCCTTTGAGGGGGACCGCGACGGTGAGGAGGTCTGGGAGTTCACGATGACGCCCAAACCCGAGGCTCCGGTGATCTGGGGGCGGATCGTGCAGCAGATCCGCAAGCGCGACCGGATGCCGATCTGGGCGCGCTATTATGACGAGGACGGGACGGTCTCGCGCACCATCACTTTCCGGGATTTCGGGTCCCTGGGCGGGCGCCTGGTGCCGACGCGCATGGTGATCCAGCCTGCCGACAGCGAGGAACGCACGGTTGTGACCTACCTGGAACTCGAATTCGACGTGGGGCTGGAGGCGGACTTCTTCAGCCTGCGCAACCTGCGGGCGCGGAGATGACGCGTCGGGACGAGCCAGGGTGGATGGCGGGCGCGCCGGTGTCCGGTTGGGACGGCCTCTCGGGGGCACCGGGCGCGCCGATGTGGGATTGGGCCCCATGAACCACCGCCTCTGGTGGCGGATCGCCTGGCGGAACCTGGGGCGCAACCGCCGCCGCACCGCTCTCACGGCATCGGCGCTTACCTTCGGATTCGTGGCCTCGGTCCTCATGATCGGGTACATGCACGGGATGATGGAGGAGCTGATCTCCAACGGGACGCGCGTGGCGACGGGCCAGGTGCAGATCCACGCCGCGGACTACGAGCCCGAGCGGAGCATCCACCGCACGCTCGGGGGCCGGGAGGGGCTGGATGTGGGGGCTCTGCTGGCC
>VXLT01000217.1 GCA_009841475.1 Gemmatimonadota bacterium | reverse complement strand
CCCCCGCACCCCCCACCGACGCCCCCGCGCAGGAGATTCCTCTGCGCATGGCCTGGTCGCCCACGGAAGTCCTTCGCACCAGGGACTTCGAGGACATGACCGCCGCAGAGGTCCTGCAGGCCCGGGAAGTCATCCGCACGCTCCGGCTCGATCTGCGCCCGGTGCCGACGCGCCGCCACGAGCCCGACCCGCGCGGCCGCTTCATCGACCTGCGCCGTACCCTGCGGACCGCCGTCCGCACCGGCGGATTCCCGCTCCCGCTCCAGCGCAACTCCACCAGGACGCGGCGGCCCACCATCGTCGCGCTCTGCGACATCTCGGGCTCGATGGAGGCTTATTCGCGCATCCTGCTCCACTTCTTTCACACCCTCACCAATGCCGCCGACCGGGTTCACACCTTTGTTTTCGGCACCCGGCTCACCAACATCACCCGACTCCTGCGCGACCGGGACGTGGACCGGGCCCTCGACCGTATCGGCACCGAGGTGCGCGACTGGTACGGGGGCACCCGCATCGGCGCCTCGCTGCAGGCCTTCAACCTGCACTGGTCGCGGCGGCTGCTGGCCCAGGGCGCGGTCGTGCTCCTCGTCACCGACGGCCTGGACCGCGAGGCGGGCGAGGGGATCCGCGCCCAGGCGCGCCGACTGCGCAAGTCGTGCCGCGGCCTGATCTGGCTGAACCCGCTGCTCCGCTACCGGGCGTTCGCGCCGCGGGCCGCAGGCGTCAGGGCGTTGCTGCCGGAGGTGGACGAGCACCGGCCGGTGCACAATCTGGAGAGTCTGGAGGAGCTGGCGGCGGCATTGAGGGGACGCGGATAGCCTGAGCCTCGCACCCGATTGAGCCTCTCCCTCACTGGCGCACCATCCCACCAGTCCCTATGATGCCTCAAATACCCGCCGGCCATGGCGGTTCGGCGGTGGCACACGGGCTCGTCGTCAGCGGGCTCCGCAGGCGCCCGGGGTCCGCCCCTGGCTGGAGAAGGAGAGACACACAATGAAGACCAGGTTTTCACGCCGGCATTTCGTGGGTGGCGCGGCTGCGGCTGTGGGCGCGCTCGGACTCCGTCCCAATTCGGCGCTCGCCGCCCTCCGTCTCCCCCCACCGCCTCCCGGCGTCGTGCCGGCCGATCCCTACGACGACCTCGCCAAGCTCGCATCCAACGAGAACCCGTACGGTCCGTCCGAGAAGATGCTCGAGGCGATGAACGCGGCCTGGAAGTACTCGAACCGGTACGGCTACCCGGACGGGGACATCCACGAGAAGATCGCCGAGCACCACGGCGTGGGGACCGGCAACATCATCATGAACGCGGGGTCGGGCGAGACGCTCAGGGTCGCGGGGATCGCATTCCTGCGGCACGAGGAAAAGGTCATCGGCGTCGAGCCTACCTTTACCACGGTATACCGCGCGGCATCGGGGATCGATGCGGACGTGATCGAGCGGTCGCTGCTGCCGGACTACACGCAGGACATCGATGACCTCATCAGGGTCACGAAGCGCAACTACCGCGATGTCGGCCTGGTGTACGTCTGCAACCCGAACAACCCGACCGGCGTGGTCGTCCCCGACTCCGACATCCGGCACCTCCTTGACAACATCCCCGAGGACATCCCGGTCCTCATCGACGAGGCGTACCACCACTTCGTGCAGGATCCGGCCTACGCGACGGCGGTTCCGTACATTAAGGAGGGACGCAAGGTCCTGGTCACCCGCACTTTCTCCAAGATCTACGGGATGGCGGGGCTCAGGCTCGGCTACGGGATCGCGCCGGAGGAGATGATCGACCAGATGCGCACCTACGCCACCGGAAGCGTGAACGCTCTCGCCAGGTGGGGCGCCGCGACCGCGCTTGAGGACCCCGGGTACGAGGAGTGGGTCAGGGAGACCACGATCGCGCTCAGGGACGCAACGATGACCGAGCTGCGGGACCAGGGCTTCGAGGTCATCCCGTCGGAGTGCAACTTCTTCATGGTGCACACGGGGCGGCCGGCCTCGGAGGTGCGGGCCGCCTTCCGCAGGCGCGATGTCGCCGTCGGACGCGATTTCCCGCCGATGCTGGACTACCTGCGGGTCTCGATCGGCACCGAGGACGAGATGAAGCGCTTCATGGCGGGCTGGAACGAGATCTTCCCGGACGGGATGACGGCGACGGGGAGGCGGTAGGCCAGGAGGCGCCTGCGGTCCGGCGCCCGTCTGTGGCCCGGGCACCCGTCTACCGCCCGGCGGCCCTTCCCTTGCCGGAGTCGGCCGGGCTCGCCAACGAGCGATACTCTTCAACGTAATCCCGAACCCGGTACTTGCGCGCCGTGTTGGCCGAGCTCATGTAGCGGATCTTGCCGAAGACCGGACGCTCGGGTCCCCAGGCCCGGTCATGGAGGCCGAGGACCCAGAGGATTCCGGTGTACGAATTGGGGTCGCGCCCGTCAAGTGCGTACTTGTCGTTGAGGTCGATCATGGTGCGGAGCGCGGTGCGGGGACTGTCGCTCCACTCCAGGATCTTCTTGCCCCAGAGCATCCTCAGATAGTTGTGGATGCGTCCCTCGCGCCGGAGCTGGTTTTGCGCGGCATTCCAAAGTGGGTCGTGAGTGCGGGCCTCTTCGAAGGCTTCGAAGTCGTAGCTCCATTCGCGCGGGTCGGCGGCGTGTTCGCGGAGTGTCTTGCGCGCCCACTCGGGGAGCGCCTCGTACGTGTCGTATCCCTCCACCTGAACGCACCGGTTGAACCCGAGCTCCCGCCAGGTGACGACCTGGTCGAGGAAGGCCTCGGCGCTCTCGCTCATTCCCCACCAGCCCGCGCGGCGGCCCGCGGCTTGAGGCCGCAGCCGGCTGGGGGACCAGCCTTCGTGGGCGGAGATGCTGTCGAAGATCTCGCGGGCGGAGATGTGGCCGAAGTGCAGGTAGGGCGAGAGGCCGCTGGTCGCGTCGCGCTCGGGGTGGTTCCGGTCGGACGCGTAGCGCGGGAGGGTGTGGGCGATGAAGGAGGTGAGGCGGGCGGTGGCTGCGTTTGGGCCGCCGCAGAGGGGGGTGGGGCCGCCGCCGAGGATGGCGTGG
>VXLT01000260.1 GCA_009841475.1 Gemmatimonadota bacterium | reverse complement strand
CGGATTCGCCCTAGCCCCCGCGCCCCACCCGCACCCCCCCCACCCACACGCCCCTGATCTCGCGCAGATTGGCCACATCCTCGAGCGGGTTCGCCCCCAACATCACGAAATCGGCGCGGCGACCCGGCTCCAGCGTGCCGATGTCGTCCCTACCGAGGCATTCGGCGGCCACCCCCGTCGCGGACCGCAGAATCTGCTCCGCGGTGAGGCCCGCCTCCGCCATCAGCGCCATCTCCATGTGTTCGAAGTAGCCCTGGAAGCGCCCGAGCGGCCCCGAGTCGGTCCCGAAAGCGATCGGCACGCCGGCCTCCGCCAGCCGCCCCAGGTTCCCCTGCGCGACCTCGAGCGCGCGCCCGTACGCCTCGGCCGCCCCCGACGCACTCACCCGCGCCTGCCGCCCGGGATCGCTCAGCGACTCCACCTGCGCCGAATCGACGTCCGACATCAGGAACGGATCGTCGAAGAACTCCGGACGCTCCCCATATGCATACGTCGACACCTCGCGCGTGAGCGTCGGCACATAGCAGACGCCGGTCTCGCGCAGCAGGCCGATCGTCTCGTCGTCCACCGCCTCGTCGCGGATGCTGTGCGCGACCATCCCCGTCCCTGCGCGCAGCAGCCCCTTCGCGTCCTCCTGGTAGAACAGATGCGAGGCAACGCGGAGGTCATGCTCGCCGGCCCGCGCGATCACGGCGGCGTAGGTCTCGGGGGACATCTTCCTCGTCGTGCCCAGATTGTCGTCGACGCGGATCTTGATCCAGTCGGGGCCCATCGCGGCGGCCGCATCGACCCGCTCGGCGGCCTCCTCGGGCGTGGAGCCGGTGACCACCGGACCGGACACGAGCAGGCGTGCGCGGGCCGGAGGGGCGGTCTCGCCGGGGTCGGCCGCGTCGGCGTCCTCGGCTGGACGAGCCGAATCCCCGTCACCCCAGCTGGCATCCCTCAAGCCAAACAGCGCCCCTCGCTCGCCACCCAGACTCGCCACCGTCGTCACCCCGAACCGGGCGTACCGTTCCAGCTCGCCGAAGGCATATTCCCCGTACTCCACCCCGGTGCCCGGAACCCAGGTGCCGCCCACATGCCCGTGCGTGTTGATGAGGCCGGGAATGAGGTACCCGCCGGTGGTCACGGTCGACGTGATCCCGGCTTCGATGGCGTCTATCCCGATGTCGGTCACGACCCGCAGCGTGTCGGTCCTGCCCGCCGCAACGGCGAAGTCCATGACGGGATCGATGGCGAGGATCCTGCCCTGCGAGACCTGCACGACTGCCGGGCCGGTGGGTGGCGCGCCCGTCCCGTCCCACACCCGGACGCCGATGAGCACCCAGTCGGCGGCCGGGTCGAAGGAGATGCCGGACTCACAGGCGCCTGTGGACAGCGCGAGCACAACCGCAAGACGGGCGGGGATTGCTGGTGCCTTCATGGTCCTGCCTTCCCTGATCTCAGTGCGGCTTACACCTCCTGCTCCATTCTACTCCGAACCGCCCTTGCGAGCGACCGTTGTGGCCACGGCGCGGCACCTGCAGGTGCCGCTGCTGACCGCCGACCCGAAGATCCTGGCCTACTCGAAGGCGGGGCATGTTCGGGCCGTGGACATCTCCTAGCGGCCCGCCGCCACGTACAGCTCGCTCCCCCCCCGCCGGAACTCCTCCGCCTTCTCGCTCATGCCTTCCTCCACTGCCTGGGCCGTGTCCAGTCCCCGCTCCCGCGCGAACCGGCGCACATCGTCGCTGATCTTCATCGAACAGAACTTCGGGCCGCACATGGAGCAAAAGTGAGCCACCTTGGCCCCCTCGGCCGGGAGAGTCTCGTCGTGGAACTCCTGCGCGGTCACCGGGTCGAGCGAGAGGTTGAACTGGTCGCGCCAGCGGAACTCGAAACGCGCCCTGGAGAGCGCGTCGTCCCACTGCTGCGCGGTGGGGTGGCCCCGGGCCAGGTCCGCCGCGTGCGCCGCAATCTTGTATGCGATCACCCCGTCCTTCACGTCGTCGCGGTTGGGCAGCCCGAGGTGCTCCTTGGGCGTCACGTAGCAGAGCATCGCGGTCCCGTACCACCCGATCATCGCCGCGCCGATCGCGCTGGTGATGTGATCGTAGCCGGGCGCGATGTCGGTCGTGAGCGGCCCCAGCGTATAGAACGGCGCCTCGTCGCACCATTCGAGCTGCTTGTCCATGTTCTCCTTGATGAGGTGCATCGGGATGTGCCCCGGCCCCTCGTTCATCACCTGCACATCGTACTCCCACGCGATCCGGTTCAGCTCGCCCTGGGTGCGCAGCTCCGCGAACTGGGCCTCGTCGTTGGCGTCGGCGATCGAGCCGGGGCGCAGCCCGTCGCCCAGCGAGAAGGAGACGTCGTACTCGCGCATGATCTCGCAGAGTTCGCGGAAGTTCGTGTAGAGGAAGTTCTCCTTGTGATGCGCCATGCACCACTTGGCCAGGATCGAGCCACCGCGCGACACGATGCCGGTGACCCGTTCGGCCGTCAGCGGCACGTAGCGCAGCAGCACCCCCGCGTGCACGGTGAAGTAGTCGACCCCCTGCTCGCACTGCTCGACGATCGTGTCGCGGTAGACCTCCCAGGTCAGCTCCTCGGGCACGCCGCCCACCTTCTCCAGCGCCTGGTAGATGGGCACGGTGCCGATCGGCACGGGGGAATTGCGGATGATCCACTCGCGCGTCGCGTGGATGTTCCTCCCCGTCGACAGGTCCATGACCGTGTCCGCGCCCCAGAGCGTCGCCCAGCGCAGCTTCTCCACCTCCTCGTCGATCGACGACGCCACCACCGAGTTCCCGATGTTGGCGTTGATCTTCACCTTGAAGCCGCGCCCGATGATCATGGGCTCGAGCTCGGGGTGGTTGATGTTGGCGGGAATGATCGCGCGGCCGCGCGCCACCTCGTCCCGCACGAAACGCGGGTCGAGCCCCTCCCGGATCGCGATGAACTCCATCTCGGGGGTGACCTCGCCGCGCCGCGCGTAGTGCATCTGCGTGACGGGGCCGTTGCCGCGCCGGGTGGTGCGGCGCAGGCCGGGGGGCAGTTCGAGGGGATCGTCGCGCTTGCCGGGGGTGAGGGG
>VXLT01000233.1 GCA_009841475.1 Gemmatimonadota bacterium | reverse complement strand
TTTTTCCCGCACACGCGGGCAACCCCCATTGCCTCTTGTGTCGTGGGCTGGGAGATGGGTATACGAGACTGCCCCCGCCCCCGACATCCCCGGCCACGATCCTCGCCTCGGCGACGACCCGCTCGGCGACCGGATCGCCGCCCTCTGCGCCCACATCGACGCCGCCACCTACCGCCTCCTCACCCTGCTCCGGGTCTACGACGAGGAGGGCCGCTGGCAGGGCTGCCGCTCCTGCGCCCACTGGCTCTCCTGGCGCACCGGCCTCTCACTCGGGCCCGCGCGCGAGAAGGTCCGCGTCGCGCGCTGCCTTCCCTCCCTGCCGCTCATCTCGGCCGCCTTCGCAAGGGGCGAGATCTCCTATTCGAAGGTGCGGGCCCTGACGCGCGCCGCCACCACCGGCAACGAGGCCGAACTCCTCACCTTCGCCCGCCACGGCACCACCGCCCACGTCGAGCGCCTGGTCCGGGAGTGGCGCCGGCTCGGCGGGAGTGGCGCCTGTCCGGACGACCCGGCCAACCAGACCGACCAAGGGGACCCAACCGACCGCAGAGGCCTCTCGCTGCACTTGGGCGACGACGGCAACTACGAGATCCGCGGCCAGCTCACTCCGGAGGTGGGTGCCCTGCTGCTCAAGGCCCTCGAAGCGACCGAGGACAAGCTCTACCGCGAGCAGCGCGCCGCCGGGACCGAGCACGAGACCACGGTCGCGCAGCGCCGCGCCGACGCCTTCGGCCTCTGGCTGGAGGAGCACGTACAACCCAGGGTCCAGCTGGTGGTGCACTCGTTGACGGCGGCGTCCCCCGCGCGCGTTTCAGGTGAAACGTCCCCTCCGCACATGGAAGCGCCCTCCCTGGTCACGGAAGACGGCTGCCGCGTTTCAGCTGAAACGTCTTCGCGCCTCTGCTGCGACGCGGAGGTCGTGCCCATCGCGCGGGGGACCGACGGCTCGGTGCTCGATGTCGGCCGCAGCAGCAGAACCGTCGGCTGGCGGTTGCGCAAGGCGCTGGAGGCGCGCGACGGAGGGTGCCGCTTCCCCGGATGCGGATCGCGCGTGCGCACCCACGCCCACCACATCACCCACTGGGTCCACGGCGGTGCGACCGCCATGGACAACCTGGTGCTGCTCTGCCCCTTCCACCACCGCACGGTTCACGAAGGCGGCTGGCGGGTCGAGATGGACGAGCGCGGAGTGCCGAACTTCTTCAACCCGCTGGGGGTGCGCATGCCCGTGGCGCCGGCCCCTCCGGATATTGGCGGGCTGGTGTCCGGCGATGGCGCGGCACCGCCCTCACAGGACTTCGGGCTGGCCCGCTGGCACGGCCAGGCCGACGTCAGTCCCTCGGAAGGGGGCAGTCTATGGCAGGGCGAGCACATCGACTGGGGCTGGGCGATGGTGTGCCTCTGGGGGGAAGGAGGTGGTAGCGGCGCTGGAGACGGCGCACGGTCGGCGTAACCGGTAGATGACACCGTTGCGTTACGTGATAACACAGGCAACAAGGGAACTCCCCGTGCGGGGGATCCTGTGAGCACCTATCTTGAACCTGGGTGGCCGACCCCCGCGTGGGTGGCCGACTTCCGCGTGGGTGGCCGACCCCGCTTGGGTGGCCGACCCCGCGTGGGTGGCCCACACGTGTGGCAGCGCGCGCGGCCATCCCGCCGTCCCAACGAAGCATCGGAGCGCCCGACATGATCATCAGCAGTCGCATCCCCCTCCCCGGCCCCCTTTTCCCGGCCCTGGCCACTCTCGTGCTCGCCTTCGCGGCCGCCGCCTGCGCCCCCGGCGGCGACGCCCCACCGGCCGACGAGACCGAGGATGAGCTGATCGCACGGGCGCAGGGGATCCACGACCGGGTCATCACCCTCGACACGCACGACGACATCAGCACCGCCAACTTCACCGCCGAGCGCAACTACACGACGGACCTGCCCACCCAGGTCACGCTCCCGAAGATGAGGGCGGGCGGGCTCGACGTGGCCTGGTTCGTCGTCTACACCTCCCAGGGGCTGCTCAACGACGAGGGCTTCGCGACGGCCTACGAGAACGCGGTCGACAAGTTCGACGCGATCCACCGGCTGGTGACCGAGTACGCGCCCGAGCAGATCGAACTCGCGCTGACTTCCGACGACGTGCGCCGGATCGTGGATTCGGGGAAGATGGTTGCGATGATCGGCGTGGAGAACGCCTACCCGCTGGGCACCGACATCGGGCGTGTGGAGGAATTCTACGACCGTGGCGCGCGCTACATTTCGCTGGCGCACACCGGCCCCAGCCAGCTCTCCGACGCGCACTCCGGCGAGCAGGACGGCAACTGGCTCCACAACGGCCTCAGCGAGATGGGACGCGAAGCGGTCTCGGAGATGAACCGGCTGGGCATCATGATCGACATCTCCCACCCGTCGAAGGAATCGATCCTGCAGACGCTGGAGATTTCCCGGGCGCCGGTAATGGCGTCCCACTCCTCGGCGCGCGCGCTGAGCGACGTGAGCCGCAACCTGGACGACGAAACGCTGCACGCGATCGCGGCGAACGGCGGGGTCGTGCAGGCGGTGGCGCTCGGCACCTTCGTCAGCACCGACAAGGCGTCCGCGCGACGCGAGGTGCTGGGCGCGTTCGAGGCGGAGGTCGCGGCCGAGATGGACTTCGAGATCCTCGGGCGTGGACAGATGTTCCGGCTTCCGATGGACGAGCGCGACGCCTACCGCGACAGGATGGCCGAGGTGCAGCGGGTGGCCGCCGAGCGGGCGGAGGCGGCCGGCGTGCCCGGACGCGTCAACGTCGCGGACTTTGTCGATCACATCGACTACATGGTCAATCTGATCGGCCTCGAGCATGTCGGAATCAGCTCCGACTTCGATGGGGGCGGCGGCGTGGAGGGATGGGACGACGCGTCGGAGACGTTCAATGTGACGCTGGAACTGGTGCGGCGCGGATATACGGAGGAAGAAATCGCCATGCTCTGGAGCGGGAACCTGCTCCGGGTGCTCGACGAGGTGCAGGAAGTGGCGGCGATGATCCAGAGAGAGGAAGGGTAGGAGAACGATGGAACGGTCGAAGAAGATCAAGCGGTTGGGAGCGGGGTTCGTGGCGGGGGTGTTGGTAGTGGTGGGGGGGTGGGCG
>VXLT01000183.1 GCA_009841475.1 Gemmatimonadota bacterium | reverse complement strand
ATGCAGGGGCGGTGGCCGTGAGCGACGGGGGGAGGTCGGTGGGGTCGTCCAAGCTGATGCGCCTCGCACTGGAGTATGCGCAGGCGTTCAGGATTGCCATCCTCGCGCAACCCGAGGACTCCGGCCTCGCGAGCGGCGGCGTAATGCACGAGGGAGTCGTGTCCACGAGGCTGGGGTTGCGGGGCAAGCCCGCCGCCGCGGAGGAGATCGGTGCCGCGCGTGACCTGGCCCTGGCCGAGGCGACCGGGGGGCGGCTGCACCTGCAGCGCGTATCCACGGCCGCGGCGGCGGAACTCATCCGCCGGGCCCGCGGGAAGGGAGTCGGGGTGACCGCGGAGGTCACGGCCCACCACCTGGTTCTCGGCCACGAGGTCGTCGCGGACTACGGCACCGAGTACAAGGTGGACCCGCCGCTCCGGACCACGGCCGACATCGAGGCTTTGCGCGCGGGGCTTGCCGACGGCACGATCGACTGCATCGCCACCGATCACACCCCCTGCCACTACGACGAAAAGGAACAGGCCTTCGACGACGCCCCCTTCGGCGCCGTGGGCTTCGAGACCACCTTCGCGGTCCTGCACACCCATCTCGTCGCGACCGGAATCCTCGACCTGGCCACCCTGATCGAACGTTTGTCGACCGGTCCGGCCCGAGCCCTGGGACTGCCGGGTGGAACGCTGACACCGGGCGAACTCGCGGACTTGGTACTCGTCGATCCTGCGGCGCGCTGGAGGATCGACCCGGTGGCCTTTCTGTCCAAGTGCCGCAACACGCCCTTTGCGGGAGCGGAGGTTAAGGGAAGGGTGGTTCGGACTCTGGTGGGCGGTCGAACCGTATGGAGTGCGAGCGCCGACGGGGCCTGACCGCCGGTCCGCCTTTTCGGTGCGTCCCCGGGGGCCCGGCTGAGTCGCCTGGAGCAGCCGGCCGCCGTCCTCGGGCGCGCCGGTTCTCTACTGGTGTGCCCTGACCAGGCGGTCGAGCTGAGACTTGATGCGGCGCGCCTTGTTCGGGTGGAGTACCCGCCGTCCGGCGGCCCTGTCGATCAGCGCGACCGCGACGCGGCGCTGCCGGTCCGCTTCCTCCCGGGAACCGGCGTCGCGAACCCGGCGAATCGCGGTACGGATCCTGGACCTTGCTTCGCGGTTCCGGCTGCGGGCGGCCCGGCCCAGCTTCATCCGTTTCTGCGCGCTCTTGATATTGGGCATCGGCTTGTGTTCTGAACTGTGTGTTTTCGGAACTTTCGGGATGTGTTTACTTTCGGGACTGGAAATGTAGACCCGGCAGCCCCTCCGATCAACGGGGAGCGAACGAAATCGGCGCCATGGACTTTATCGTCATCATTCCGGTCCTGCTTCTGTCCGTCGTGGTCCACGAAGTGGCGCACGCCTGGCAGGCACTGCGGGAAGGCGACACCACCGCGCGCGATCTGGGCAGGATCACGCTCAACCCGATTCCGCACCTCGACCCCGTCGGATCGATCCTCGTCCCCGTGGTCCTCCATCTGCTCCCGGGCAACTTCCTCTTCGGGTGGGCGAAACCGGTGCCGGTCAACCCGCGCAACTATCGCAACTACCGCGCCGGCGACATCCGCGTGTCGCTGGCGGGAATCGTGGCCAATCTCGGGCTCGTGGTTCTCTGCGCTCTGGGACTCGCGCTGCTGGTCTCGTTGGAGGGAGCGCTTCCGCTGGGCGGACAACCAGGTGCAATTGTTTTCTCAGTATTGACTTATGGTGTCTTCATAAACCTGATTCTGGCCTATTTCAACCTGATTCCGATTCCTCCGCTCGACGGTTCCCACGTCCTCTACCACCTGCTTCCTTCGTCGCTCGGAGACCGCTACAGGGCCATGGGCCGGTACGGGATCGGGATTCTCTTCCTCACGCTCCTGGTCTTCCCCGGGGCCTTCGCCACGGCGCTGTCGCCCGTCTTCATCGCCTACGACTGGATTCTGGGGACGACGCTGGGATGACGGACGACGGGCTGCTGTTCGTGGAGACCGACCGCTTCCATGGACCCCTCGATCTCCTTCTGCACCTGATCCGCACCCAGGACATCGACATCTTCGATATCCCCATCGCGCGCATCACCCGTCAGTTTCTGACCGCGATCGAGGAGTTGGGCGACGCGGATGTGAACGAAGCCGGTGAGTTCCTGCAGATGGCGGCGACTCTGGTCGGGATCAAGGCGAGGATGCTGATGCCGAGTCCCGCCGGGGAAGAGGAGCACGATCCGCGCGCGGAGTTGGTCCGGAGGCTTCTGGAATACGAGCAGGTCCGCGAGATCGCGACCCGCCTGCGCGCGGCGGAGAACGACCGCAGCAGGCGCCACGGCAAGGGGTATGTGGAGCCGCGGCACCGGAAGTGGGTGGCGGAGGTGCCGCTGACCGTGACCTGGAACGAGGTGTTCCAGGCAGCGCTCTCGGTCCAGGTGCCGGCGGAGCGGGACCGGGAGCACCGGGTCTTCGCCCGCAGGGTGGCCATGCGGGAGAAGGCGGATCTCATCGCGGCGGCCGTCGGCCGGGTGGGGCGGATCGAGTTCGCGAGTCTGGTGGCACCGTGGGCGGAGCGCATACATGCAGTGATGACGCTGCTGGCGGGGCTCGAGCTGGGGCGCAGGCGGGCGGTGTCGCTCCGGCAGCGGAAGCCGTTTTCGGCCCTTTGGATATATGGCCCGCGCGAGGAACACTCCGAATGAACGACGCGCGCATCGTGGAGGCGATCCTGTTCGCGAGCGAGGCCCCGCTCTCGCCGGGTGACATCGCGCGGGCGGACGAGGCGCTGGACGAAGACCGGGTGGAGGCTGCGCTGGCGGCTCTCAGGGAGGAATACGACCGTTCCGGGAGAGCGTTCGAACTGCGCGAGGTTGCCGACGGCGTGCAGCTCATGACACGCCCCGAGTTTGCGCCGTACCTGGAGAGATTCGACACCGTGCCAAGGTCGACACGGCTCTCCGGGCCCGCGCTCGAGGCGCTGGCGATCGTGGCCTACCGCCAGCCCATCAGCCGTCTGGAGGTGGAGTACATCCGCGGGGTCAACTCGACGGGGGTGCTTCGTACGCTGCTGGACCGCGAACTCATCCTGGGGGTGGGGCGGGGGGAGGGGGTCGGACGGCCGGTGCTGTAC
>VXLT01000202.1 GCA_009841475.1 Gemmatimonadota bacterium | reverse complement strand
CGGTACGCTGGGCCCTCGTCTGTCATTTGAACTCTCCGGTTTCGTTTGGGAATTGCAGTTGGCCAGCAAACCGCCACGCTGACCCGAACATGGCCAAGGCACGCAATTCCTAGAGTGATTGTCAGCGGCTCGCTCTTGGGTTGTTGTTCGGCAGAATCCACTGTAGCGAAGCAACACCGCCCAAGCCCCTGTCATTTGATAGGCACGTGCTCGCGCCCCTCCCTCACATTGGTCGCACACTGAGGATTGCTCCGAAGCTCAAAAGGAAAGAGTTCGAGATTCACGTCTCTGGCTACCCGTTTGACGACGAGCGGTACGAACCGGCCTTTCTCGACGAGTTGGCTCGAGGGGTGGGCCGGGTTCGTTTAGATTCCTAGCCGACCTCGTCCTCCAGCAACCTGACCAGCGCTAGGTAGGTCGCGTTCTCACGTCCGGGCGTAACCCGGATGCGCAGTTGCTGCGAGCCCCCGATTTCCGCGGGCCCCGTCAGCTTGCCGTCGATGGTCCCGTCCCCAAATCGCGGGGGCGCCACCACGAGGGCGAATTTCCGCGATCCGCCGCGAGTCTTGAATGGCCCTAGGCGGATGTCCAGCACCTCCGCCGCCCGACTCGCGGTCTCGAAAAGGCGCCGGGCCGCGGGCGGGATGTCCCTGATGGCGGTGATCGGCCGGCCAAAGATCGTGTTGTGACCTCCACTCGTGACCCGGACGTCCCGCCCCTGTGCCAGCACGATGCACCCTGCAGCTCCTTGAGCCAGCGGCTCTGGGGGAGGGAATTGGGTTTCAGGCGGCCGTGTCGAACCCGCATTGGTTGCCGTTGTCGACGACTCGCCCAGGAACGGGGCAGGCGGCTCCGGCTCGCTGCTCAGCACGACATCCTCGTAGTCGGTGAGATAGGTACGTGCCCCGTCGATCGCAAGCAGTTCTTCCGCGGATTGTGAGGCGAGCGTCCCGCCCACCAGTTGGCCAAGCGCAGGCAAGAGCCCGGGGCCATAGTTTTGATCACCGAACGCTGTCAGAACGCGAACCGGACGCCGACGAATGCGCTCCCAGTTGAACAGCTGCCGGTAGGACACATCTGCCAAAAGGTCAACGATCAGACGCACGTCGAAGACGCGCATGTACTGCAGGAGGACCGACGTGAGCAATCCGTCGCTCCAAGTCCGAGCGATCTGGTCGTCGTCGAGCGTATGGCAGCTGTAGCGCTGGATCGGCTCGTCGGGTGCCACCAGGCCGTAGAGGGCTGACACGAAAAGAAAATGGTGCGGGCCGGCGCTGGGCAAACCCGTCTCTTCCGGGTCGAGTTCCTGGAAGAACCGCCCCCGGTAGCGCCGCATCGCCGGCATGTAGAGTCCTGCCGCCTTCCCGCCGAGATCCGGTCCGTTGGCGAGTTGGCTGTTGTAGGGCAAGTCCCGCAGTGGCAGCCCCTGAGCGGAGACCACCCCGGCCTTGACGCGTTGCACAACCCGCTGGCGCGCCGCCAGGAGCTCCCGCCCCGCTGCGCTTAGCTTTTTCGGCAGTGACTGTTCCGCCTGATATGCGGGCTCGCCGCCAGCGAGCTTTCGGTTCGAGCAGCAGCAAAGCAGCAGAACTCCGCTACTCATCTAATACCCCTTTACTCACGCGTTTTCTGGTCTGGATCCTCGGAGAAGCGCCCAAGCTTCCTCATTGTTCCCCATGCGCAGGGCCTCCCGAACAGCCCCGTTGATACTCTTGACGGATAGTATGCCCGTTCACTCCGGTGCTGTCGGTTGAGCGACGGGCCGTTTCACCAATTCGGGAAAGGCCCTCTCCACGTCCACGCAGCCCTACCGGCAGCGTAGGCAGCAGCAGGAGGCCGCCCAGTGCAGCGGTAGGTGTCTTCATGGTGACCTCCTTCGGTTAGTTTGATTCGGACATTCTGTGCCGAACTCTGGCGGTGCAGATAGACGGCGTTGGCGAACTTCTCCGGAGCGTTTTCGGAATCGCCGCCGAGTAGCACTCGTAGATGTAAAGGAAGTGCTGAGCGCCTCGTGGCCGACCAGTCACTTGCGATCCTCGCTGGTGATCATGGAGCTTCAGGTTGTTGTTCGACGGAATCTACCGTAGCGAAGCAGCGCCGCCCGGTCCCCTATCATCTGATAGGCGACTTCCTGCGCCCCTCCCCGATACTGGTAGCCCATTGAGGATCGCTCGCTGCTGCACACGGCGCACCCGGACCAACCCCTCGAACACGGGTGTGATCAACCGATGCAGCGCAGCTTTGGAGGAGGAGCCATGAGAATAACCATCGCCGCCCTGTGCGGCATCCTGCTGCTAACTGCGCTTCCGGTGCTCGCCCAGTCGCACGAAGCCGATGAACCGGAACCGCCCGGAAGGGTGCTCTGCTTCCAAGTCGAGGCACTGCTCCTACGTGTGCAGGAGCGGGCCCAGGAGTTGAGGGACGCCTATGACGCGATCTGCGCTACGCCGTCGGACACTGGGGCGACGTGCCGAACGCGGCTTCGGCAGCAGCACCGCGACGACCTCGACCGGCTGCGTCGCTACCGCCGGTGGAGCAACTCGCTTCGCCGGGAATACGGGAACATGTGCGGCGGGGCGCTGAACGAAACCCACACGCTCATTGTCGAAACCTTTGACCACGTGAGCGCCAACTAGAACGCATAGTCCCGTCGCTCAGTAATGAACTCGGAGCCACCCAGAAACCCACATGGTGCATCCTTGGCGGACATCGGGAGGAAGGTGGAAAAACCATTTGACCACTACCAGAGAAACTGGAGGATGAAAGGGATAGGAGACCCCTTGCGCCCAGCAAACCAATCCCGATCCTTGCGCTGGCGGCTCTCGCCGCCGCTACGCTGCCGGCACTGGCCGACATCTCGGCCTTTGAGGAGGGCATATCGAGCGACGACGCGCTCATCCTGCAGTACATCTGCGCCTAGGACTTCCACCAATGCGTTGCGGGGATCGGCCAATCGCAGATCTTCGCGACTTCGGCCTACGGCCAAGCCTTCGATGACTGCTGCATCGACTTCAGCTACTGCCGGATTGTGGCGACGACGGAGAGCGATTGGTATGAGCAGAATGACGAGCTCCGCCAGCCGCTCGCGTTGCCGAGCTACCACGGCACCCAATGCGGAGGGACGCAGGCCGATGTTGCCGAGTCCCGGCGCCAGACG
>VXLT01000159.1 GCA_009841475.1 Gemmatimonadota bacterium | reverse complement strand
CGCCCGCCCGCACCGCCACTCTCGCCTTCACCCCCGCTCTCGCCGCCACCGCCGCCCTCACCCTCGCAACCGCCTGCACACAGGACGGCGCGGCACCGACCAGCGACTTCGCCACCACCTTCGACACCATTGGCGGCGTCGTCCACGTCACCAACACCGGCACCCCGCCCCCGGCGCGCCTCGTCCCGGTGGTCTCGATCGGGCCGAAGACCCTGACCGACGCGGGCGCCCCGGACGAGTTCGGCGGCGTGAACAGCGTGGCGCTGGGGCCGGGCGGGGAAGTCTACGTCGCCGACGCCCGCAACTTCGAGGTGAGGGTCTTCGGGCTCGACGGCGCGCACCGCCGCACCTTCGGCCGGCGGGGCGAAGGGCCGGGCGAGTTCGAGGCCCTCTCTTCGCTGGCGTGGGCAGGCGACCGGCTCCTGACCTATGACATCATGGTGGGCCGCGTCGGCGAGTGGTCGGCGCAGGGCGAGTGGCTCGGACAACAGCTGACGCGGGGGTCGATGACAGGCGGGGGCGGCGCCATCCGGCTGTACCCCGTCGGTCCGGACGAGCTGTACCGCCATGCGACGGGGGCCTCGATCGAAGCGCGTTTCGGCTCGGTGCTCCAGAACCTGTACGTGGGCCTGAACAGCCGCGGCGCAACGGGCGACACGCTGGTGCAGCTGGAAGGCCCGTCCGACGCTCCCGCGTCCTATATGCTCTGCCAGTTTGGGGAGGGCTACCTCCGCGGCTTCACGATCCCCTTCGCTTCGGGGTTCACGCAGCACCCGGGCCCGGGCGGCGTCATTTACTCCGCATACCAGAGTGACTACAACATCGCGGTTACCCGGAACGGCGGCGCCGACACCGTGCGCGTGATCCGGCGTCCCCTGCCGGCGGAACCGGTCGGGGATGACGAGTGGGAGGAGGGCAACCGGGATTTCAACGAGTGGCGCGCGGAGAACAGGAGCGCGCAATGCGACCCCTCCAGCCCCTCCCGGCCCGCCACAAAACCGATCCTCGGGTCGATCTACATTGCACCCGACGGAAAGCTCTGGGTCACGGTGATGCGCACGGCCGGCAGACTGTGGGAGGTCTTCGACGCCGACGGCCGGCTCCTCGCCAGCGTTCCGCAGCATCCCGGCAAGAGCGGCGTCGCCCCGGCCTTCGACGCCTCCGACCACCTGCTGACGATCCGCCAGGACAGCCTCGACCTGGACCACGTGGACGTCTGGCGGCTGGAGCGGGAGGGCTGAGCGCGCGGGGGGCTCGCACCCCGCCGGCCCGGGCTCCCACCCTGGTGCGACTGCTACCCGTCGGCCCGCCGTCTAGCAGCTCCCTCGAAACTCCCCGTCCGCAGGAAGCGGATCACCGCTTCGGCCGTGTGGCGGCTGTTCATGATCAGGTAGTGGGACCGGGGAAGGACGAGCATCGGCACGCCCTCGACCCGTGCCTGCTCCACGCTGACGATCCCGTCGTCGGGGCCGGGGATCGCCAGCGGGCCGATCGGCTGGACGCTGCGGCTTCCCGCGATGATCCCCATCTCGTAGTCGGGTGTGGGCAGGGTCGCCGGCAGGTCGGTGCTGTCGGTCCCGAGGGTGGCGCCGACCGTGCCGAGCGCCTCCGGCCCGCCGGGCATTTCGCCCAGCCACTCGACGAAGAGGCTGCCTTGGTTGGGCGGGGCCAGGAGCACCACTCGCCCGAGGCCTTGCGGGCGGGTTTCGGCGAGATATCCGCGGATGACGATCGCCCCGAGTGAATGGCCCACGAAGTGGATGACGGGTTCATCGGCACAGCACCGGTCGACGGCGGTGGCGAGCGTCTCGATCTGCTCGGTGAAGGAAGCACCGCGGGAATCGTAGCCGACGCTCTCGACCCGGTATCCCGCCCATTCGAGGCGCTGGGCCAGGATGGCCATGGAGGCCCGCGTCCGATTCAGCCCGTGAGCCACCACGACGGCCTCCCCCTCGCCCGTGAGGGGGGTCGTCTCGCAGCCCAGGAGTGCGAGCGAGAGCAGCAGCGATAGCAGTCGCATCTTCCTCATGGTTCCTCTACACCATAATGCATCTTGCCGATCCGTGCCGCGCGGGGAATCGGGGGTCAAGCCTCTGCCGAGGGCAGCTCAGCCCAGCGTCGCGACCAGCCCGGAGTCCAGGATGTGGCGGTCGTGCGTTAGCAGCGTCGCGCCCAGAACGCGGGCGGTCGCGACGAGGATCCGGTCGGCCGGATCACGGTGGAAGGAATCGGGCAGGGCTGCCACCTCCGCTGCGATCGCGGGGGAGATACCGTGCCGTCGAACCAGGGGCGGCGCAGCGGCCTTTTCCAGCCATTCGCGGAGCGGAAGCTTGAGCTGGATGCGGCCCAGGCTGTGAAGGGTGGCGATTTCCCAGAGGGTAATGTCTGAAACCCGCAACGGGGAATTCCCGTCCGCCGCGCCCAACAGCCGGCGCTGAGCCGGGGACAGTGGCCCGTCTCCCTGTAGCCACCAGATCAATACATGCGTGTCCAGCAGTGCGGTCACTCTCCGCCCACCCGCCCATCCGGCTCGCACGGCTCATCCTCATCCGGGGTGACACCCGGCGTCGCATCGGCGCCCGCCAGACTGTCCCAGTGGTCCTCCGGCACCACCGGCCCGACGATATCGCCGACGACGGTGACCGTACCTACCAGCTCCGACTGCGGATACCGGGATTCGGCATGGCTGGGTGGCCAAAGCTCGGCGACCGGCCGTCCCCGCTTGAGAATGACGATGCGCTCGCCCGTCTCTCGCACACGGTCGAGGATCGCCAGGCAGCGAGCCTTGAAATAGGATGCATTGATGGTTTCCATATGACCAGTCTCTATGACCAGTCATTTTCTGTCAAGGACTGCGGTGGGAGGCCCCCCCCGGTCCCGGGCGTGTGTCTGCACACACCGTCCTGGATCTTTTCCCGATCGGTAAAAGTTTTCCCGATCGGTAAGATTTTTCCCGATCGGTAAGATTTTTCCCGATCGGTAAAACCCTCAGGACGCCCAGCGAACCCCTTAATGGCCCGCTCTTCGGCCGCCCTTCGGGCGTGCTTCGCCCGCGCTTCCGCCGCGCTTCCGCCGCACTTGCGCCGGCTTGCGCCCGCTCCCGCCGCGCTGCCCCCCGCGTGGTGGGGCTTATAGCCATGTCCGCGGCCGCGGGCGCA
>VXLT01000289.1 GCA_009841475.1 Gemmatimonadota bacterium | reverse complement strand
CCCCGGGACCGGCGGCGCGCCTCAACCCGCCACCACGTCCGGCGCGGCCCGCATCCCCCCCTGGGAGCCCCTCGCGCTCTCCCCCTTCTCCATGCAGAAGGCCGAGACGCTCCTCGAGGACCGGTGGAGCTGCCTGGGTTGCCACCAACTCGGCGAAGGGGGCGGGCGCATCGGTCCGCGCCTCGACGGGATCGCCCAGCGGTTGCGCCCCGAGTACGTCCGCCACCTCGTCGAGGACCCCGCGCACCTCGCGCCCGGCACCATCATGCCCCCTTCGCTGGAGCAGCCCGACCGGATGGACCTCATCGCATCCTACCTGCTCCTCCGCGACGCCCCCTGGACCGGCAGCGAGCGACTCCCGGGGATGCCCGCCCTCCCCGCTTCGGGCTCCGTCACACCCCCCGACGCGGCCTCGGCTACGGGCGCCGGCCCGGCCTCCGGACCGTCCTCGCCCACCGCCGCCATCCCCCCCGGCCCCACCCTTGGCGCCGCCCTCTACAACGCCCAATGCGCCGCCTGCCACGGCGTCACCGGCGAGGGTGACGGCTTCAACGCCCCCTTCATGCCGGTCGCGCCCACGGTGCACGCCGATTCGGCGGCGATGTCGCTCCGCACCGACGACACTCTCTACGACGGCATCCACGGTGGCGGCTGGATCCTCGGCAAGAGCCACCGCATGCCCGCCTTCGGCGCCTCGCTGGACGACGCGCAGAAGCGGGCCCTGGTCGCCCACATCCGCACCCTGTGCCGGTGCCAGGGTCCCTACTGGTCCCGCGACGGGCGACGGGGCCGATGAGCCGCTTTGTAATGTCTGGCTTACAGGATGTAAAGTCCTCTTTACTATTTCTGCTTTTCCTCGCGGTCTGCGTGGCCTGCGGGGACTCCTCCGGCGGCCGCACGACGGAGTTGGAGGAGCCGCCGATCAGCGTGGACGATTTTGTCGGCTCGGCTGCCTGCGCAGGTTGTCACGCGGAGCAGTACGGCCGCTGGGCCGAATCGACGCACGGCCGCGCGGGCGGCGAACCGGGCCCGGAAACGGTGATCGCACCCTTCGACGGCGCGCCCATCGTCTTTCGCGACGGGACGGTGCTGCCGGTGGTCGATTCCGCCGGACGGTACCTCTTCGTCGTCCGCCAGGAGGGGCGTCCGGAGCGCGAGATGACGGTGGACGGAGTGATCGGGGGCGGCCACATGCTGGGAGGGGGTACCCAAGGCTTCGTGACGCGCCTTGCCGACGGGACCGTCCGCTTCCTTCCCTTCGACTATTCCCGGCACCTGGACGCGTGGTTCTGCAACACCGCGAGCCGCGCGGACCGGGGTTGGCAGCCGGTCACGCCCGACCTGGCGCTCGGAGACTGCGGCGACTGGCCGCCGGTGCGGATCCTGGGGACGATGTCGCGCTTCGCGAACTGCCAGTCCTGCCACGGCAGCCAGATCACCGCCACCTTCGAACCCGGCGCCGGCGTCGACACCCACTGGACCTCGCTGGACATCAACTGCGAGTCCTGCCACGGCCCGGCCCGGCGCCATGTGGAGCTGATGGCCAGCGCAGCCTCGGACGCTGCCGCCGACCCAGCCGGGCCCAACGGTACCGGCGGCCCCTCCGGCCTCGTCCGCCTCGTCGGCGCCGCCGACATCGGCCTCGACAGCCGCGTGCTCGACGGCGTGGACGAGTCGCTCGAAGTCTGCTTCCGCTGTCATTCGCTCGGGGACGTGGTCCGGGACGACTACCTTTCCGGCGCCCCGCTGGCCGACTACTACGCGCTTCTGCTGCCGGCGCTGGGCGACGAGCCCCACCTCGCGGACGGGCGCGTGCGGACCTTCGCCTACCAGGGGGCGCATCTGTCGTCCTCCTGCTACGTGGACGGGACCATGACCTGCGTCAGCTGTCACGAGCCCCACGGGCTGGGCTACTGGGACGTGAACCGCGTGCCGCTTGTGAGCGAGACCGACGACCGCCAGTGCACGTCCTGCCACGCATCGAAGGCAGCGGACCCGGAGGCGCACACCTTCCACCCCGCCGGATCGCCGGGCGCCCGCTGCGTGTCGTGCCACATGCCCTACCTGCAGCACCCCGTTGTCGGCGACGATATCCCGTTTGCGCGCTCCGACCACTCGATCCCCATTCCGCGACCGCAGCTCGATGGCCGGCTCGGCCTGGTCAGCGCGTGCCGCGGGTGCCACACCGACGAGAGCGAGCTGCGGCTCCAGGCGTGGGTGGACGAGCGCTGGGGCGTGACCAAGCCCCAGGATCCGGTCACGGCGGGGCTGCTGAACGTCACTGACGGCATGGGGAGCGACCTGGCCGCGCGGCTCCTTCTGCGGCCGGGGGAGGGGGGCGACATGGACCAGGCCCGGGGGCTCGGCCGCTACCTGATGGGCTGGGTGCGCCTCGGCGAGGGTCTGGACCGGGACGGGTCCGAGCGCATCGCGCTGCTTGCCGAATCCGAGGATCCCGACCTGCGGGCGATGGCGCTGGTGGCCCGGCATGTCGCTGCGCCGGCTCGGGGGGCCGCCTCTGCCGACGGTGCTCGCGATGCCGACGAGGTAGCCGCCGCCGCCCGCAACGAGTCGGATCAGGTGCGCCGGCGCTGGGTCATGCTGCTGGGTTTCCTCGCCGACGAGGCCCGGGCGCGCGAGGACTGGAACTCAGCCACGGAACTGCTGAACCGTGCGCTGGCGGTCACGCCGGAGGATCCCGGAGTGCTTCTGACCCTGGGGCTTGTGCGCAGCGGTGCGGGAGATCCACAGGGCGCGATCGACGCCCTCACGGGCAGCCTCGCCGCCGACCCGGACCAGCCCATCGCGCGGGTGAACCTCGGGATCGTGCGGGGCGCCGCCGGGGACGAAGAGGGCGCGGTGCGCGAGTACGAGGCCGCCATCGCCCTCAACCCGTATGAGGCCATGGCCTACGTGAACCTGGGCAACCTCTACCTCCGCCGCGACAATACCGCGCAGGCGATCCGCTTCTACGAGCGGGCCGTGGCGGTCGGTCCGGAGATCGGTGCCGCCCACCGCAACCTGGCCGTGGCGCTGGGGCGGGCCGGCCGCTTCGACGAGGCGATCCCCCATGCGCGGCGCGCGGTCGAGTTCGCCCCGGGCGACCAGGCGGCCCGGGACATCCTGCGACAGCTGGAGGCGCAGGCGGGGGGCGGGGCGGCGCGATG
>VXLT01000302.1 GCA_009841475.1 Gemmatimonadota bacterium | reverse complement strand
CACCGACAGATACACGCTTACCTGCGCCGGCAGCTTCAGAGGTGAATAATCGACAGGTGCCGGGGGTGCTGGGGGTGCCGAACGTGACGGGTGGAAGAACGATGAAGAGGTGGCCATCGGGGTCGGCGGCCGCGGCGACATCGTCCCGGGTGAGCATGCATTCGCCCTTGGGCGCGCGCCGGCGTCCCGTGGTGATGAGGCGGGAGAGCGCGCCGTAACCGTGCCGGGTGGTGGGGAGGCAGAGGAGGCTGGGGCCGTCGGCGAGATCGAGGCGCGCGCCGGGGATGAAGTGCAGTCCCGTGCGCCGGGCGGCCTCGTACGCGCGAACGACCCCGGCCAGCGTGTTGCGGTCGGTCAGGGCCAGCACCCGGTAGCCGAGCTCGCTGGCCCGCTCGACCAACTCCGCCGGGTGGGAGGCGCCCCGCAGGAAGGAGAAGTTGCTGGTGACCTGGAGTTCGGCGTAGGCGGGGGCGGTGGGCCGGGGGCCGCTGGCCGGGTGTCGTGGGCTTCGTTCCGAGGACATTGTCCCTGAACGATAACCCGAATAAATACCAAATATCAAGCTGGATTGCGGAAGCCAGCGACTCATACTGTAAAGAGAAGTTTACAAAATGTAATGTTGGCTATACTATTGCGTGTTCCCTGGTCAACCCGAGTAGCCCCCAAAGGACTCCCGCCCATGAAGATCGTCTCCGATTTCGAAGTCACCGGCTGGGACGCGATGCCCTATGGTGAGGAAGGCGAAGGCCCCCTCCTCTCGGAAGCGCAGGTCGTCAAGCGCTACCGCGGCGATCTGGACGGGGAAGGCCGCGCGCGGCTGCTGATGTGCCGTGCCAGCGCCGATGGTCCTCTGGAGAACGCGGGGTATATCGCGTCGGAACAGGTCTCGGGCACGCTCGGCGGCCGCGAGGGCACGTTTGTGCTCCACCACTGGGGAATCGCCGAGGTCGGAGTTCCCCCGCGCACCGCCGGCCATGTGGTGCCGGGATCCGGGACGGGTGAGCTGGCGGGCCTAATGGGCACCATGGAGATCCACGTGGATGGGGATGGCAAGCACACGCTGGCCTTGGATTACGAGATCGAATAGCAGTCCCTGGTGGTGGGTGCCGGCGGCCGTTCCTGGGCTCGGCTTATCCTGGGCGCGGGCTCACGCGGGAAGTTCGGGCACTCGGGCCAGGAAGGCTGATCCTCGTCGCTCCATTGGATGAGAATCTCGTATTGGTGATTCATTCTCGTTCTCCCAATTGGTAGTTGAGGATCACTTTGCGGACTTGCCGCATCTGGTAGGGTTTCGCGTGGCTTCCGTCTCGATTTCACCCGAAAATCCCATGCAGAAACCAGCGGGGCCCCGCACCTGGCAATTCCTGGCGTGGACCCGACAACTCGTGGCCGTAATCCGACAGCTTGCGGCCGGCATCCCAACCCCCCCCACCCTCCCGGAAAAGCCAGTACCGGCACCCCTCCTCGTCCTCGACCATGTAGTAGTCGCGACGTGAAGCCTCTTCACGCCACCACTCGCACTCCAGCCGTTCCGGACCCTCGGCTGTGCGCAACCGGTGGAACTGTCCTTGCCGGCGAAAGCCGAGCAGACCGTGATACTGCGGGGCTTCAGTCACAGTGCGACGCCGGAATTCGCCTCGGAGTGCCGCGGGCCGACCGCTGAATTCCGGGATCACGACCTCCACCGGCTCCGGAGGCGACAGCAACCGAAGCGGACGACGACGTTCCCTGGGCCAGTTGGCGACCTGCCCGGGAAAAACGGCCGATCCTGGGTGCGAGCCTGACCCACTATCCAGCCCCTCCCGAACGGCCGCCCGCTCCGGCAACCAGCTCTGCCGCGGCACCGGGCGCCCGATCCGGCCAAAGCCGAACCGGTTCCCCAGCCTGTCCAGCAGTTCCGCCAACTCTTCCTCGACGCCAGCGCGGTACCCCCCGTCGGCCTCACCTGCCCAGTCGGTCTGCAACTCGTCGATCGTCCCGACAACATCGGCGGCCAGCACGATCTCGTCGATTCCGAAGCCGGGCTCGACCCGGTCCAGCTTCTCGGCGAAGAGTCCCATGAGCGGCTTCTTGCGGCGCAGGGGACGGCTGGTGCCGATGGTGAGGGTCCGCCGGTCGCCGTCGACGCGGTGGCAGACGAGGTGCAGCCGCCGAGCACCTTCGCCGGACCGGCCGAGCGCCAGGCAGAGGTCGTCGAGGAGGCCGTCGACCGAGGCGCGGATGTCCGCCGGCGTGGAGATCGGCTCGGCGAAGGCGCGGCGGGCTTCGCGCGGTGGCAGGGGACGCAGCGGGATGATCGGCTCCTCGACCCGTCCGAGGGCCTGATCGAGCCGCCTGACCGGCTCCACACCGAAGCGCCGGATCAGTTTGACAGATTCCATGACAAATAGTGTGCAGATTCTGTCCAAACCGAAGGAAACAAGCCCGTCCATCACCTCGACGCTCAGTCGCAACGCGGCGACGGGCAACTCGGCCAGCGCATCCTTCAGGCGGTTGGGCCCGGTGCCGGCCGGTACCACGGCGGGGTCTTCGGCGCTGTAGTGGGCCAGCGCCCAGGCCGCGCCCGGGGTGTCGGCGAGGGCCAGCCGCGCGGTCAGCCCGAAGTCTTTGAGCGCGGCTCGCAGCGACGCCATCAGCGCCGCTTCGCCGCCGAAGAGACGGGTGCAGCCGGCGATGTCCAGGAAGATCGTGTCCACGCCGTCGGGCATGACGCGCGGCGTGAAGCGGTCCGCCCAGCGTGCGAGGCGTTCCAGCGCGAGAGCGTCGCCAGCGGGGTCGGCGGGACGAACGGCCACATCGGGCACGACCGCGCGCCCGTCGGCCAGGGGCATGCCGGGAGTCAGCCCCGCACGGACGGCGCGCGGGTTGGCTGCCGTGATGACCAGGCGGTTCCGGCTTTCCCCGGTGGTGACGAAGGGATGCGTGCGGGCTTCCGGAAAGCGCCGGACGAGCCTCTCGGTGGGCCACCAGGGCAGCCGGACGGCGAGGATGCGGTGGGACACGCGCGGGCCCGGGCGGGTCGGCATACCCGGACGAACCGGCGTGTCCGGTTGCGGGGCGGCTTCTCGTGCAGGAGACATGGCCCGTGAACGATAACCGAATAAATACCGAATATCAAATATTCCTTGCGGATCGCGGAGCGGGAAACATATTATTCCCTCCCTTTCCGCCCTCCCCCCTC
>VXLT01000090.1 GCA_009841475.1 Gemmatimonadota bacterium | reverse complement strand
ACGCGAGCCGGACGGCGTGCGGAACGATCAGCCCGACGAAGCCGATCACGCCGCCCGCCGCGACCGCCGCGCCCACCATGAGCGACGCGGCCAGGTAGGCGGTGAGCTTCACCCGGTGCACCGACGCGCCCAGGTAGTGGGCCACCTCCTCGCCGCGCGACAGCAGGTTGAAAGCGCGGGCGAGCGAGAGCAGGACCAGCGCACCCGGCACGAGCAGCACGGCCAGGAGCCCGGTGGAAGCCCACTCGGCGCCCGTGAGATTCCCCATCATCCAGAAGATGGCCGACCGGAAGGACTCGACATCGGCGAGCGTGAGCATGAGCAGGATGATCGCGTTGAAGAAGGCGCCGATGATCACGCCGGACAGGATCAGCACGCGGGTGTCCATGCGGGCCGGCGAAGCGCGCCGTGCGACCTCGAGGACCAGCATCATCGCGGCCACCGCCCCCAGGAACGCACCCGCGGGGAGCATCCAGGGGAGCGCCACGCCGAGGCCCGTGACGAGGACCGCCACCGCTCCGACCGCGGCACCGCCCGAGATGCCGAGCACGTAAGGCTCGGCGAGCGGGTTGCGCAGGAGTGCCTGGAATGTGCATCCGGTGATGCCGAGCGCGGCTCCGATGAGGGCGGCCAGCGCGGCGCGGGGCAGCCGAAGCTGGAGCAGGATGGCGCGCGCGGTGGGGTCGGCGTCGCCGGAGAGCGCGCGCAAGAGGTCGCCCGGTCCCAGTCCGGAAGCGCCGAAGGAGACGCTCAGGGCGAACGCGCCGATGACAGCCAGCGCGAGCAGCGCGAGGCGAAGCGGTGTGCGGGTCAATGTGCGGGTGGGCCGTGCGTCCCGGCGGGGGCCGCTTGCGGTCCGGCGCCGGTCGGGGGGACCTGACCGGATGGCAGGACATCCTCGCCGTGCAGGAAGCGGGCGAGGAACTCCGCCGCTTCCGCCACCCGGGGTCCGGGACGGTTGAACAGGTCCCCGTCAACCAGGAGGAAGCGGCCGTTGCGGACCGCCTCCAGCTCTCGCCAGCCCGGCGCTTCCAGCCACGGGACCGCCTCCGCGCCGCGTGCGCGCCCGGGAATGACGAGGACGTCCGGGTTCCGCGTGAGGACCGCCTCCACGGATACCAGCGGCCATCCTCGCGCCCCGTCCGCAAAGATGTTGCGTCCTCCCGCCAGCGAGATCACTTCGTCGATGAAGGTCCCCGCGCCCGTCGTCTGCGGCGGGTCGTGCGAGACCGAGTAGTAGACCGAAACCGGATCCCGGCCCCGGACCGCCGCCGCGACCCTGTCGAGCGCCCGGTCCAGCGAGTCGGTGACGAGCGACGCAAGCTCCTCCCGGCCGAGCAGCGTGCCCAGCCGGAGCAGGTGGCTGCGCAGGCCGTCGATGGTCTGGACATCGGCCCGGTAGACCGCGATCCCGAGCGCCTCGGCCCGGTCCGCCACCCGCTCGGTCACATCGGACCAGCTGATCACGAGGTCGGGCTCCAGGCTGGCGAGCGCTTCGAGGTTGGGGCTCATGCCGTCGCCGAGCGAGGGCAGGTGCGCGAACTCGGGTGCGCGGTCGAAGCGGGTTCGCGCCACGAGCGCGCCGGGGTCGAGCGCGGCGACCGTCTCCGTGATCGACGGGATCACAGAGAAGACGCGGCGCGCCGGCGCGGGGAGCGCGACCGTGCGGCCAGCGTCGTCGGTGACGGTGATGGCGGGGGGCGTGGGGTCCTCGTTCGGTCCGCAGGCTGCGAGGACGGTCAGAAATGTAAAGAACAGTTTACATGTTGTAAGGCGTTCTTTACTATGTGGTTGGGTGAGCGGGTGGCTGTTGCGGGCAGCCAGGTGCGTCTTGTACACCGGTTTCCCTCCCTCGAAGGATGGTGCTCGAAGGACGAGGGGACCGCGTCTCCTGGCTCGAGGCGACATCGCTCGCCTTCCCGGGGGCTTGCACCCCAGTGGCAATCGAGCGGGTCATGCCGGATCCGCGGAGGATCCGGGCCTCCTACAGTGGCGGGGCCGCGCCGGCTTGTGTACCGGACTTCCGGTGGCTCCCTCGTTGTTGTGAGGGAAGGGTAGTGGGTGGGGGGGCGAGGGGCAAGCGGGCGGGCCGCCGGTCTCATCGAGGCGGCCGACTCGCTCACGGGCGGCCGGCGCTCACCGCCGAATCGCCGTCATCTGGATCTCGACCGTCGACCGGCCCACCAGCGGCAGCCCCGCCAGCGTCGGCGCGGGCGCCCCGTCCGGCATCGCCTCGTCCAGCACCTCGAGCACGGCCTCGGCGTCGTCCACGTTGGTCAGGTAAACCCACACGTCGATCACGTCGCCGAAGTCCAGCCCCGCGGCTGCGAGCGTCGCGCCCAGGCTTCCCAGCGTGTTGCGGGCCTCCGCGGCCGCATCGTCACCGCGCGACAGCATCCCGGACAGCCACACCCGCTCGCCGGTCGCGATCGCGGGCGACAGCGGGGAGCGCCCCAGCCGCTGGCCCTCGCGCAGCACCACCCGCCGCGCGTCCGATTGTTCGGCCACGCACTGGATCTCGACGAGGAAGCCGGGATTCATCAGCCCTCCGCGCACCGCCGCGCGCGCCGGCGGGGACTCCGCGTCCACGAACTCGCGGTACGCCTCGTTCATGGCGCCCCACAGCTGCGTGTCGTCGAGGAAAACCTTGCACGCGACCAGGTCGCCGTAGTCCATCCCGGCCTCTTCCAACACCATCCCGATGTTGCCGAAGACGCGCCGCGTCTGCGCCTGCACGTCACCCGGGACGGGCTCATACGTGTCCGGGTCGCGGCTGGTCGCCCCCGCGATGAAGAGCACATCGCCCGAACGGATCCCCCACGAATACGGCAGGGCAGGCGAGCGCAGTCCAGGCGGCGCGATCACCTGCGTCTCGTCCGGCGTCGCCACCACCGAGATCTGCACGAGCGCGTCGCGGTCGGGGAGGCCGGCCTCGACGGTGGCGCGCGTGGGCGGGTTCTCGGCGAAGTACCTCCGGTACACCGAGTTCATCCCTTGGAAGTGGCCCGCGTCCCTGAGAAAGACGTTCGCCGCGACGACATCCCCGTAGCCGAGCCCGCGGGCCTGCAGCCGCTGGCCGATGACGTTGAGCGCCGCCGCCGTCTGGTCCTCGATGGTCGTGAGGGGAGCGCCGCCGCGCGAGGTGGCGGTGATGTTCGACAGGAAGATGAGCTCGGGGGTCTGGGCGGAGGCGGAAGC
>VXLT01000047.1 GCA_009841475.1 Gemmatimonadota bacterium | reverse complement strand
GGGCGGTCCGGGTTTTGGCGGGGGCTTGGGAGGCTTGGGCGGCTGCGGCGGCAGGATCGAATCCGGCAACGGGGGTTCCTCAGCTCCTCCGGCGGGCGGCCACTTCCCGCTTGAGTTCCTCGACGGAAACGACGCGGTGCTCCCCTTCGGCGTTTCTGAGGGTGATCGAGTCGCTAAAGATGTTCACGCCGACCACCTTCTCGCGTCCCTGGCCCGTGCTCAGCGTGCGGCCTTCACGGGGGAACCGGCGCCGGGCCTCGACGTAGCTGGTGTGCTCGTACATGAGGCAGCACATGAGACGCCCGCAGCACCCGGAAATCTGGGCCGGGTTGAGCGACAGGCTCTGGTCCTTGGCGAGCTGCAGGCTGACCGGCTTCAGTTCGGGAAGCCAGGTGGAGCAGCACAGTTCCCGCCCGCACCGTCCCACCCCGCCCAGCAGCGCGGCCTCGTCGCGCACGCCGATCTGCCTGAGTTCGATGCGGGTGCGGAAGGCCCGCGCGAGATCGCGCACCAGCGCGCGGAAGTCAACCCGCTTCTCGGCGGTGAAGTACACGATCAGCTTCTTGCGATCGAACTGCCATTCCGTCTCGGTGACCTTCATCTTGAGGCCGTGGCGCGCCACGTGCCCGCGCGTCTCGCGGCGCGCCCGCCGCTCGTCCTCCTCCTTGTGCCGGGCGCGCCGGATTTCCTCGGCTCCGGCACGGCGGAGGACCCGCTGCGTCGGCGTGGGCGTCGCGCACCCACCCGAAGACGAGCACTTGCGCTCGGCGATATTCCCCAGCGCGGTGACTTCGCCCAGATCCTCGCCCCGATCCGCTTGTACAATAACGTGATCGCCAGGTGCCAGATCGATGGTCTCGAACCGGAAGTAGCCCCGGCGAGTACCCTTGAAGCTCACCTCCGCGAAGCCGGACATCCTATGCGCCCGCTGGCTCGATCCAGGTGCCCAGCGACTCGTACCTGGCCCAGCGCTCCCGTACCAGAAGGTCGGCTTCCTTGCCGTCGAGCTCGTTCAGGTGGCGCGCGAGCACTTCACCGACGCTCGCCATCGCGGCAGCCGGATCGGCGTGTGCACCGCCGGGTGGCTCCGGAATGACCTCGTCCGCCACGCCCAGTTCCAGCAGATCCGCCGAGGTGAGCCGCAGCGCCCGGGCCGCCTCGTCGCGCTTTTCGGCCGACCGCCAGAGGATCGCCGCGCATCCCTCCGGAGAAATGACCGAGTAGATCGAGTGCTCCATCAGGAGGATCCGGTCGGTTACGCCGAGCGCCAGAGCCCCGCCGGAACCGCCCTCGCCGATCACAACGGACACGGTCGGGACGCGAAGGCGCGCCATCTCGCGCAGGTTGGTGGCGATCGCCTCCGCCTGCCCCCGCTCCTCGGCCCCGAAGCCCGGGTAGGCGCCCGGCGTGTCGATGAGCGTTACCACTGCCCGGCCGAACTTCTCGGCCATCTTCATGAGGCGGAGCGCTTTGCGATACCCCTCCGGATGCGGCATCCCGAAGTTCCGCCGCAGGTTCTCCTTCATGTCGCGGCCCTTCTGGTGCCCGATCAACATCACCGTGCGCTCGCCGATCCGCGCCCAACCGCCAACGATCGCCTCGTCGTTGCGGTAGCACCGGTCCCCCTTCAGTTCGAACCAGTCGGTAAAGACGTCCTCGGCGTAGTCGAGCGTGTAGGGGCGGCGCGGATGCCGCGCCACCTGCACCTGCTCCATCGGGTCCAGGTTGCGGTACGTCTCCTCGCGCAGATCCTCGAGTTTGGCGGTTAGCACGCGCACCTCGTCGCTGACGTCGAGGCCGCGCTGCGCCGCCATCTCGCGCAGTCGCACGATCTGGCTCTCCATCTCGACGATGTCGCGCTCGAAGGCAAAATGTGCCGCGGATGACACTATGGACCGCTCCTCCACCGGGCGAAAAACGGGAACCGCACAGAGGGACAAAGGTATAGAGAGGGTGCGGTTGCGCGAAAGCGCATGTGAATCCGGGGGGTGCCGGCCGGCGTAGGGAGCACCGGTTTCGCTGGCAAAATCACCGCAGCCGGAGGGAACCGGGCAACCCGGAGAAGCGATCGGCGTGTCCAGGAAGAGGGTCTGCCGAGCCGGATGTCCCTATCATCGTGGTGCGAGAACCGCCCGATAGCTTGATATATGAGGACCGTGGATGAATACATCAATGCAGGCGATCGAGAGAGCGAGGCATCGCGATGTTCAGGCAGGCCGGGATCTTCAAGTCAGGCGTCGTTGCGGGTTTGTTGCCGCCCCTTCCGCGGGTCGCGGCCGGGGTCGCCGTGCTGGCGTTCGCAACCGCGGCGACTCCCGCGGGAGCGCAGGACCGCCCGCTGGCCGCCGATTTCACCGAGGTCTACCGGGCGGGTGGAGCCGGTGCCCCCGACTGGGCGCTGTTCACCCGCGCGGGGCCGGCGGGCTTCGATGGCTCGGGGAACCTCTACGTTCTTGACACGGCCGCCCCGCAGGTCGTGGTGATCGGTCCGGACGGCCAGGCGATCATGGTCGTCGGGCGCGCCGGCGACGGGCCGGGTGAGTTCGACTTCCCCGAAGGGCTGGTTGTGTGGCGCGACGGACACTTCGCGGTGCTGGACGCGGGGCACAACGCCATGCACATCTTCGCTGCCGACGGCTGGTTCCAGCGCATGGTCCGGTGGAGCGACCGGCCCGGCAGCCCGCTCAGCCTGTTCGCCCAGGTGGGCCGGGTCATGAGGCCCGACCCGATCGGAAACGGCATTTTTGCACAGGGCGCGTTGGACGCCATGGGAGACCTCCTCGGCGCGTTCGACGAGCTGGCGGGAGCGGCGCCGGACAGCCCGGCGGGGGTCGACGAACGCGGCGTCGAACTCATCGATCTCAGTGGTGACGTGGCGGCTGCAACGCCGATAGTGCAGGGTGGGCGAGCCCCCCGCAGGCAGCCGGTCGACAGGATCACCGCGGACGACCTGAGGAACAACGCGAGCCTGGCCGACGCGGCCAGCGCCCCGATGTTCTTCGATCCGGGCTTCCACTGGGACATCCTGCCGGACAGGACGATCGCCTACGCGGATTCGTCGGCCTACCTGATCTGGCTGTGGCGGGACAGATCAGTCCGTGGCGTCGTCCAGCGTCCGATCCAGCCGGAGGCGGTCGACGACGACATTCGCTCCGCGACGATCGAGTGGGAGATTCGCCGGCTGCAGCGAAACAGCCAGCAGATGAACGCCGCGACCGACGACCCCGAGTTGCGTGCGGCCATGGCGGTCTGGGACGAGTCCCGGCGCGAACGGGTCGAGAACCGCGAGTTCTTCGGTGAGGTTTCGGTGATTCGGGCCATCCGGGCCACCTGGGACGGTGCCCTGTGGGTTCAGAGGCGCGGCGAGGACCCGTGGGACGACCAGGGCCCGATCGATGTGTTCGGCCACGACCGGGAGTACCTGGGAACCTTCCCGGCCGGCACCACGGAGATGCCGCTCGCATTCGGGCCGGACGGCCTGGCCGCCTTCTGGGAGTTCGACGAGTTGGACGTTCCCAGCATCGTGGTGAAGCGGCTGCCGCCGGCCGTAAGATAGGGGGGCGCCGGTTGCGCTGCTTTCGGAAGTGCGCACTGGTTCCGGGAATCACGCAACGGGAGGATTCGACATGTCCAGGGTCATCGCGGTCACCCTGCTCGCAGCTGCCGCCGTTACTCCGTCTCCGGCACACGCCCAGGACCGACCGCTGGACGCGGACTTCGCCGAGGTCTACCGGGTGGGCGGCTCGGATCTGTCTTCCGGTCTGCGGTTCCTTGCCGGGGGTCCACTGGCCTTTGACGAATCGGGTAGCCTGTACGTGCTTCACCCGACCTCGGGAGTGTCCATCGTCGGTCCCGCGGGACAGCTGGTCCGGACCGTACCGACCACGGAGGCAGACCAGTCCCGCTTCGATTTCGCCGCCGGAATGCTCGTCTGGCGAGACGGGCGCTTTGGGGTCATGTACCCGACCCGCAATACCTTCCGCGTGTTCGGTCCGGACGGCGAATTCGAGCGTTCGTTGAAGCTGAGCGACCGGAGTGGGCCGCTTGCCGGAATCGCCGAGATCAGGGAGCCGGTCCGGATGGACCCCGGAAGCGGCGCCGCGTTTGGCCAAAGAATGCCCACCCCCGTCGAGGGAATCTATGGACGGCTCGGGCTGATGGGGTCGGAGGACCGGACGGACGGACGCGCCATCGAGCGGCTCGACCTGGATGGCGAGGTGCTGGCCGCCGAGCTTGTTGTTCAGGCCTGGCGGGCACCGCGCGAAGAACCGTCCATCGAGCTGTCCTTCGACGAACTGCTCTCCGATCCTGCGAGGATCGCAAGCCTCTCGGCCAGCCTGTCGGACGATCTGGAGATGTTCTTCGAACCGGGGCTGTACTGGGATGTTCTGCCCGGCGGGGCCATCGCCTACTCGGATTCCTCGGCCTACGCCATCAGGATTGCCGGGGCGGACGGGTCGGTGCGGGAGGTGTTGCGGCGCCCCATCGAGCCCGAGCCCGTTGACGATCGCATCCGCTCGGCCCACGTCGAACGGGAGATCGCCGAGGCCAACCGCCGCTGGGAGGGCTTCAACGAGGGGAGCCGCGACATCATGCGGGAATACTACGACGCCATTCGCGCAAGAATTCCCGAAGTCGAGGTGTATCCCGAGGTCCCCATCATCCGGGGGCTGCGGGCGACCTGGCAAGGCGCGCTGTGGGTGCAGCGACGCGGTGAGGAGCCGTGGGACGACGACGGACCCATCGATGTCTTCGGCCCCGACCGCCGGTACATCGGCACGTTTGCGGTGGGCGACACCATGATGCCGGCAGCCTTCGGACCGGATGGCCTGGCCGCGTTCTGGGAAACCGATGAGTCGGGAGTGGCAGCCATTGTAGTGCGGCGGTTGACGGAAGAGGTGAGGTAGTGGAGGCCGCACAATTCCGCCGCCCATCCCGCACACGGATTGCCGGAGACGCGGCACCGGTGGGCAGTACACGAAAGCGAGGCATCGTACTGTTCAGACGTATCGGCAGATCGCGGAGCTGGGCGGCAGGAGTGGCCATGCTGGTCTGGATCGCTGCGGCACCGCCGCCGGCCTTCGCCCAGGACCGCCCCCTGACCGCGGATTTCCCCGAGGTCTACCGTGCGGGCGGACTCAGCGCTCCCGACTGGGCACAGTTCTCAGGGCGTGGGGCGGTGAGCTTTGACGGTTCGGGGAACCTCTTTGTCCTGGACACCAGGGCCGCGCAGGTGATCGTGATCGATCCCCGGGGTGAGCACCTCAGATCGGTCGGTCGCTCGGGTGAGGGACCCGGGGAGTTCGAGTTGCCCTTCCAGCTCGTGGTATGGCGCGACGGTCGTTTCGCGGTAAGCGATATGCTTCGCGAATCGATTCAGGTTTTCGCTCCCGACGGCCGATTCGATCGCATCCTGCGGATGGGTGACCAGGGCGCGCTGATGATCAGGCCGGACCCGAACGCCGTGGCACTCTACGCTCAGGGCTCGTCGCAAAGCGGCTCCCGGGCCAGTAGCGCCTTCGACGAGTTGCTCGGACGAGAGCCACAACGGGATTCCATCGACGACTTCGGGATCGGCCGGATCGATCTCACCGCTGAAGAGTTCGTCGTTCAACCCCTGTTGCAAGCGTGGCGGGCACCCCGCGATGAAGCCCCGGAAGAGGCCCCCGAGCAGCTGACTCTCAACGATTTCCTGGACCAGGCCAAGATGGATGCACTCTGGTTCGGCCGGGTGGAGGGACGCTTCTTCGAGCCCCAGCTGCGCTGGGACATTCTGTCGGACGGAACCATCGCGTATTCCGATTCGTCGGCGTATGCCGTCAAGCTCGTCCGGCCCGGCGGGCAGGTGATCGATGTGCTGCGGAGACCGATCGAGCCCGGAGGCGTCAGCCGTCGCCTGCGGTCGGCCGCGATCGAACGGGAAATCGGGAGGCGCGAATCCCTGTTCGAAGATTCCGGCGGCTTGCCCCGCGACGTGCGCGAGCGGATCGAGGAGCGGGAGTTCTACCCGGAAATCCAGATCATTCGCCAGCTCAGCGCCACATGGGAGGGCGGTCTGTGGATTCGGCGGCCCGGAGAGGACCCCTGGGACACCGGGGGCCCGATCGATGTCTTCGGCCCGGCCCGGCAGTACATCGGGACCTTCGCGGCCGGCACCATCAGCATACCGTGGGCCTTCGGTCCCGACGGCCTGGTCGCCTACTGGGAGGTCGACGAGATGGACGTGCCGACGGTTGTGGTGAAGCGGCTGCCGGTGGAGGTAAGGTAGCGGGGCGGCGAGGCGAACGAGCCGGCGGTCATGTATACAACCTGTTTGTTCTGTAACAAGCCCCTCGGCGCCAACGAGGTGGTGGAGTCCTTCCCCGTCGGCCGCAGGCTCGCCTTCGACTCCGGCAAGGGCCGCCTCTGGGTCGTGTGCCGCAGCTGTGAGCGCTGGAATCTGACGCCGCTCGAGGAACGCTGGGAGGCGGTGGAGAGCTGTGAACGGCTCTTCCGCGGAACCCGTATCCGCACGTCCACGGAGAACATCGGGCTGGCCCGCCACCCGGAAGGGCTGGAACTGGTGCGGATTGGCGAACCGTTGCGCCCGGAGTTCGCGGCCTGGCGGTATGGGGACCAGTTCGGGAGAAGACGGAAGCGGCTGATCATATTCGGAACATCCGTCGGAGTCGCGTGGCTGGGCGGCGTAGCCGTGGCATCGAGTCTGGCTCTGTCAGGACTTGTCGGCGGATTCCTTGGCGGGTTCCTCGGCACGCTCCCCCAGGGCCTGATCCTGCGGTGGCACAACAACAAGCAGATCGCCCGTTTCGCCCATTCGGACGGCAAGGTCAGGGAACTGCACCCGGCAGTTCGCGACACAACCCGGATCTGTCCTTCCGACGATGAAGTGGGTTTCGCCGTGGAGACCCACATGGGCAAGAGCCCAAGGCTCGGCTGGGGCCGCTACCTGACCGACCAGAGGGAGTGGTTTGAGGGCGAAGATGCTCGCCGCGCCATGAACGCGGTCCTTTTTCTGGTCAACTATGGCGGTGCGGGACGGGAAGCGGTGAAGCACGCAGTGTCGAGTATCGAGTCCCACAAGCATCCGCAGCAGTTCCTGAGCGATGTCGTCGGTGACCAATCGCGATACGGTTGGGGGGGTGTCCCCGGCTGGATCCACAAGATGTCAAAACCCACGCAACTCGCCCTGGAAATGGCCCTCCACGAAGAGGACGAGCGCCGCGCCCTCGAAGGCGAACTCTGGCGGCTCGAGCAGGCCTGGCGCGAAGCGGAGGAGATCGCGGCGATCTCGGACGACCTGCTGCTGCCAAAGGGGATAGTGGAATTGGCGGGGGGGACGGAAGAAAACCGCGGAGCGGATTGAAGGAACCCCAATCCAAAACGTATTTGTTAATGGGCCCGCCGATGCTCGGGCCCACTTACTCGGCCGCCAAGACCCGCGCCGCTCACGCTTCCATGCGGTACACCCTCACGATCCGGACAGCCGGGGTCAGCCTCTGCCCCTCATAAGGCGCCCGGTGGATCGCGCGCACCACGTCCATCCCCCCCACGACCCTTCCAAACGCCGCGAACCCCTGCCCGTCCCGGTTGCGCATCCCGCCGAAGTCGAGCGACGGCTGGTCGCCGATGCAGATGAAGAAGCTGTGCGTGGCGGAGTCCGGTCTGCCCCGCGCCATGGAAACCGTGCCGTCCAGATGGGCGAGGCCGGTCTCACGGGTTCGCTCCAGCGCGATCGGGGGGAAGGCCGCCCCGCCCGTCTCCCGGTTGCGGGACCCCTGGATGACCGCGATGCGAATGGAGTCGTTGGGCTGGTTGTCCTCGTGGACGGTGCGGTGGAAGGTGCCGCCGTCGTAGTGGCCGCCGTCGACGTAGCGCAGAAAGTTCGCGGCTGTGATGGGAGCCCGGTCGGCGTCGACTTCCAGCTCGAAGGAGCCCAGTTCGGTCTCGACAACGACCCGCACGGGATCGCTCGCGCCGGGCGGAACGCCGGGGAAGCGGAAAGCGGCGAGGAGCAGCAGGATGAGGATGGTCGTCGGCGCCGGTGGGATGACCGAGCGCACCCGGTGGCGCGACCCGGCTCGAACCCGCCGGCGCGACAGACCCGGCCGCGTTTCGGATCGGCGCACTGCATCACCCCCCAATCTTTTCTGACTTGGTCGGCACCCGGTTAGCTTATCGCACGGGCTCCGGGCCCAACGCGCGTCCTGTCGCAGCATGCCCGCCCACACGCTGACTCTCCAACGCTAAGCGAGCTCATGAGCCAACAACAAGAGTCCAGTGCGCGGCCCAACGCCGCAACCATCTTCGTCGCCCTTGTGGCCGGCCTGGCCACGACCCTCTCCCCCGTCGACGCCCAGGACCGCCCGCTGAGCGCGGACTTTCCGGAGGTATACCGCGTGGGTGGTCTGGCCGCCCCCGACTGGGCGCAGTTCACCGAACGCGGCGACCTGGGTTTCGACGCCTTCGGAAACCTGTATGTCCTCGATGCGGAAGCCTTTCGCGTGGTCGTGATCAACCCCGCAGGCGAGTTGGTCAGGACCGTGGGCCAAAGAGGCGAGGGACCCGGGGACTTCCGGGATCCGACCGCGCTCGTGGTATGGCGTGACGGGCGCTTCGCCGTGGCGGACGGGGATCGCTGGGCCATCCAGGTGTTCGGCGGGGACGGCTCGCACGACCACTATGCCCGGATGAACACGGAGTTCAGGCCGTTCCAACTCCAGCAACTCACGCTGCAACGCCGAATGAAGCCCCACCCGGACGGCGTCTCGCTGTACGCGCAGGGCGCGAGCTACGCGAATCGGGCGATCGCCTCGTGGGGTACGCATCCCGATTCGATGGGAGTCGACGACCGCACGATCGAGCGGTTCGACGTGAGTGCCGACAGGGTCGTTGCGGAAACCGCGCTGCAGGGGTGGCGGGCGCAACGCGAGTCGCCTCGCGAGTCACTTCCGGACGAGCTGGAGTCGGAGCACATATTGAGAGTTTTCCTGGACGACATGATCCTTGAACCGAAGTTCTACTGGGATGTGCTGCCGGACGGTACGCTCGCCTACTCCGACTCGTCGGCCTACGTGGTCCGGTTCGTTGCGGCCGACGGCGCGCCGCGAGGCGAGTTGCGGCGTCCGGTCGTTCCCGAGGCGGTCACCGGGCGGATGCAGGCGGACCTGATGGAGCGCGAGCTCGACCAGTTCAAGCGACCGTCTTCGGCGATCCTCCTTGAAGTCATGGAACAGCGGGAATTCTATCCCGAGGTCCCGATCATCCGGTGGCTCCGGGCCACCTGGGAGGGCGGCCTGTGGGTCCGCAGGCGCGGCGAGGAGCCGTGGGAGAACAACGGGCCGATCGACGTCTTCGGAACTGACCGCAGTTACTTGGGCACCTACGCCCCGGGCGAAACGGGGATTCCGAGCGCCTTCGGCCCGGACGGCCTGGTCGCGTTCTGGGAGGTGGACGAGATGGATGTCCCGTCCATCGTGGTGAAGAGGGTGCCGGAGGGGGTGAGATAGCCGACTGAACCGGCGCTACGACCCCTTCCCCTTCCGGGTCATCGTGTCGACCGTCGTCGCGGCGGACATGTGGCCGATCACATTGGTCGCGGAGCGGAACACATCCGGTACGCGGTCGACCCCCAGCAAGATGCCCAGCCCTGCGACGGGCACCCCCACCACGTCCAGCGCCGGCACCATCGACACGATGCTGGCGCTGGGCACCGGCGCCACCGTCATCGAAGCGAGGAAGATGGCCAGCACCGCCGCGGCGATCAGCCCCGCGTCAAGCGGCACACCGTACATCGCCGCGAGAAACACCAGCGACGCGCTCTGAAACAGCGCGCTCCCCGGTCGGTTGATCGATGCCGCCAGTGGGAGGACCAGAGTGAAGCTGCCCTTCGACACCCCAAGCTTCTCCGCCTCCTTCAGCATCATCGGCAGCGTCGCCACCGACGTGGTCGTGGTGAAGCCCACCGTGTAGCTGCCCACCGTCCCCCGGATGAACCGGCCCGGCCGGACCCTGCCCAGAGTCCATACGAGCGGCAGCAGAACGAGACCCTTGAGGATGAATAGACCCACGACGACGGCGACGATGAAGACGGCAAGGTTCTGCAGCATTCCCATACCGGTTTTCGCGACGACCGGGGCCGCGAGACCGAAGACGCCGACCGGTGCCGTCCAGAGGATCCAGTTCATGAGCTTGATGAGAGCGTCCCCAAGCGTCTCGGCGACCGACGTGAGCGTCTGCCGCTTCTCCGCCGGCAGCGTCGTCGTGGCGGCGGCGAGGAGGACGACGAAGATGAGCACGGACAGGAGGGATCCGTCGGCGGCGGCCTGGACCGGATTGCGCGGGATGAGATTGACCAGGAAGTCGACCATGCCGGGCGGCTGGGTGTCGAGGCCCGCCACGTCCGTGGGGGGCGGCACGGGAGCCGTGAAGGAGAGGGCGAGGCCCATCACCCCCATCCCGATCAGGATCGCGGGCAGCGTCGTGGCCCAGAAAAAACCCACCGAGAGCCCGCCCATGCGGCCCAGCTTGCGCAGGTCCCCGATTCGCCCCACGCCAACGAACACGACCGCCGCCACCAGCGGGATCACGACCATCTGGATCGCGCGCAGGAAGACCTGGCCGAGCGGTTCGACGGCCTCTGCCGCCGACAGCAGCGTTGGAGATCCGGTTGCCGAGGCGGCCACCCCAAGCCCCAGCCCGAGGGCAAGCCCGATGAGAATGGCGCGTGTGTTCACGTTCCGCTCACCGCTTCACTCCTTTGCTGACAGGATTGGGGCGCGCTTACGTTGTGTGACCAGCCCCGGGCGAGACGCGCCCGCGCGCCGACTTCCAACGCATGCACACCATGAGCGACAAGAGAAAGTCCAGTCCGAAGCCCGGTCCCGCCAGTAGCCGGCGCAAGTTCGTCAAATCGGTCGCGGCCGGTTCGGCGCTCGCCGCGGGCTCTTCCCTGACCGGTCTCCCCTCCCTGCTGTCGGCCGAGGCGCCGGGGGCCGTTCGCCGCACCTTGAACCGGGAGCCCGGCGGTCGACAGGTGCCCCCCTCGGACCGTGTCGGCCTGGCGGTGATCGGGGCCGGAGGGATGGGAATGGCCGATGTGAACACCGCCCTTCGGATCCCCGGAGTGGAGCTGGTGGCGGCGTGCGATGTCTTCGACGGGCGGCTCGACGCCGCCAGGGAGCGCCACGGGGAGATCTTCACGACGCGCGACTACGCCGAAGTGCTGGCCCGGGACGATGTCGACGCCGTGATCGTCGGCACGCCCGACCACCTGCACCAGCCGATCTCGGTTGCGGCGCTGCGCGCGGGCAAGTCCGTGTACTGCGAGAAGCCGATGGTGCACGACATCGCCGAGGGCCGCGACCTGATCCGCGCGGAACAGGAATCGGGCAAGGTCTTCCAGGTGGGCAGCCAGGGGATGAGTTCGCTCGGGAACGAGAAGGCGAAGGAGCTGTACGAGGAGGGCGCCATCGGCCAGCTCAACTACGCCGAGGGCTTCTGGGCGCGCAACGATCCCATCGGAGCATGGCAGTATCCCATCCCGGCGGAGGCTTCCGAACAGACGGTGGACTGGCAGCGCTTCCTGGGGCCCGCCCCCAACCGCCCCTACGACCCGCTCCGCATCTTCCGCTGGCGCAACTACCGCGACTACGGGACCGGCGTTGCGGGCGACCTGTTCGTGCACCTCTTCTCCAGCCTGCACTTCGTGGTGAGCTCGAACGGGCCGACGCGGGTCCAGGCGGCGGGCGGGCTCCGCTACTGGAAGGACGGCCGCGAGGTGCCGGATGTGCTCCTCGGCGTCTTCGACTACCCCGAGACCGACACGCACCCGGGCTTCAACCTGTCGCTCAGGGTCAACTTCGTGGACGGAACCTCGGGCAGCACCTTCCTGCGCCTGGTGGGAAGCGAGGGCGCGATGGACGTGACGTGGACCGACGTGGTGCTGCGCAAGAACGTCGCAGTCGACCCGATGGACGCCTTCAGCCAGGAGAAGATGGCCGAAGCGGCGGCGGACGAGGGGGGACTGCCCGCGCGGGTGCGGATGCTGCCCCCGGCCGAGGTCCGCTACCAGGTCGAGCGGGGCTATCGCGGTGCCCACGTCGACCACTTCTTCAACTTCTTCGAGGCGATCCGGGGCGGGCCGCCGGTGCGCGAGGACGCGAGCTTCGGCTTGCGCGCGGCGGCACCGGCGCTGGCGTGCAATACCAGCTACTTCGAGGACCGGATCGTGCGGTGGGACCCGGATGCGATGAGGCTGATGTGACGCGTGCGGAGGGCAGTGGGTCGAGCACCGCGCCACGGGAGCGGCGGGTCCGGGCCGCGCCCGAGTGCATGACCCGCCGCGGCTTCTTCACGGGAGCGCTCGGCGTGGCGGGGATCCTCCCCGCCGTTGCCGTGTTCCCGAAACGCAACGCAGCGTTCGACCTCGCAGGCCGGGGCGTTTTCGCACCCGGTTCCCCACGGCGCAGCCAGCGCGTGGTGATCGTCGGTGCCGGCGTCGCCGGCCTGGCCGCAGCCACCGAACTGCGCACAAACGGCGTCGACGATGTCGTCGTGCTCGAAGCCCGCGACCGGATCGGCGGGCGAGTCTGGACGGACACCATCGGCGACGGCTTCCCCGTCGACCTCGGAGCATCCTGGATTCACGGGATCGACGGGAACCCGATCACCGCCATCGCCAGGGAAAACAACATCGCGACGCACCGGACCGACTGGGGCAACGGAGTGTTCCACTATGCTGCCGGCGAGCCGGCGCGTTCCGCCCGGCGGGCGATGCGGGACTTCTGGAGGCTGGCCGAGGACAATCCCGAAAGGAGCTTCCAGTCAGTTCGCGAGGAACTCCTTTCGAACACGACCTTCAGCGAGGCCGACAGGAGCTACCTGGACTACCTGCTCACCACCGAGGTCGAAAACGAATACGCCGCCGACCTGGGTGACCTCTCGTACCGGGGCGTCGATGGCGCGAGTTCCTATCGTGGGGGGGACGTCGTCTTTCCGGGCGGCTACCGGCAGATCGTCGACGTGCTGGCGAGCGGCGTGGCGATCAGGCGCAGGCAGGCCGTGACGGAGATCGACCATTCTGGGTCGACGATCGTCCTGACGACGGCCGCCGGTGCGACCTTCGAGGCCGACAGAGTGATCGTGACGGTTCCGCTCGGGGTGTTGAAGGAGGACTTCATCGAGTTTCGTCCGTCGTTGCCGGTCCGCAAGAGGAGCGCGATCGCCAGCCTCAAGATGGGCGTGCTCAACAAGGCGTACCTGTTGTTCGACGATGTCTTCTGGCACAGGGACGTCGAGCGTCTCCAATACGTCAGTGCGGACAGAGGGCAGTGGGCGGAGACCATCAGCCTGTATCCGTACACGGGGCAGCCGATCCTTGCGATGTTGAATTCCGCCGGGTACGGCACCCGACTCGAATCGCTCCCGGACCGCGAGGTCGTGGCGCGGGCCGCTACGGCCCTTACGAACATGTACGGGGACGTGCCGTCGCCCAGGGACGTGCGCATTACGCGATGGCGCTCCGATCCGTGGGCGCACGGTTCCTATTCGTACGTGCCGGCGGGATCTTCATTTGCGGAGCACGCCGCACTGGGTGAGCCCGTCGACGACAAGTTGTTCTTCGCGGGCGAAGCCACCAGCGACGACTATCCGGCGACGGTACACGGCGCGTTTCTCTCGGGCGTTCGCGCGGCCCGGCAGATTGCCGCAACTTCCACCGCCCAAGGCTGGAATCCCGATAACATGAGGTTTGCCTGATGCACGTGATACACACGATACACACTGTCCGTTCGCAGACGCTTCCGCCGGCCGCATTCCACCGCTCGCGCACGTTTCTGTCGATTGCGTTCGCACTCGCGGTCGTCGCCCTCGCTGCCGCCTGCTATGGGGACAACGGCACCAGGTCCGGCGATTCGGCCGCGGACATCGACCCAACCCCCAACACCCTCACCGAAGCCGAACGCGACGCCGGCTGGCGACTCCTCTTCGACGGCGAGACCACCGACGGCTGGCGCGGCTACAACCGAGAGGCGTTCCCCGATACCGGGTGGGCCGTGGTCGACGGCATGCTGGTCGTGGGCGCGACGGCTGGAGACCCGGACGTGGCCATCGGCGGAGACATCGTCACCACCGAGTCCTTCTCGGATTTCGACCTGAAGTTCGACTTCATGCTGTCGGAGGTGGCGAACAGCGGTGTGCTCTACCGGGTGATCGAGGAGCAGGGCTTCGCGATCTGGAACAACGCGCCCGAGTACCAGGTCCTCGACGACCCCGCCTACGTCGAGATGGGCACGATGGACATGTACACGCACCTCACCGGCGACAACTACGACCTGCATTCGGCGGGCGACAAGATCCTGCACGGCCCCGGCGGGTGGAACCAGGGGCGCATCCGCGTCGCCAACAACCACGTCGAGCACTGGCTGAACGGCATCAAGACGGTGGAATACGTGCTCGGCTCGCCGGAGTGGGAGGCCCTCGTCGCGGCGAGCAAGTTCGAGCCCTTCCCGCAGTACGGCCGCGCGGCGTCGGGCCCAATCGGGCTGCAGGACCATGGCCGCAACGTCTTCTACCGCAACATCAAGATCCTGCCGCTGGGACCGGTCTCGCTCTTCAACGGCGAGAACCTCGACGGCTGGCAGGTGCACGGGACCGAGCGCTGGTACGTCGAGAACGGCGAGCTGGTCTGCGAGAGCGGCCCGGATGCCCAGTACGGGTACCTGAAGACCGAGCGCACCTTCCGCGACTTCGACCTGACCGTCGATTTCATGCAGGAGTCCGACGGGAACAGTGGCATCTTCTTCCGCTCCAGCGTGGAGGGCACGACGGTGAGCGGGTGGCAGGCGGAGGTGGCGCCACCGGGGCTCTTCAGCGGCGGGATCTACGAGTCGTACGGGCGGGGATGGCTGGTGCAGCCGGAACCGGAGCTCGACGCGGCGCTGCGCATGGGCGACTGGAACACGATGCGGGTGCGCGCCGTGGGCGACCGGGTCACGACGTGGCTGAACGGGACGCGGATGGTCGACTTCACCGACGAGACGATCGGCGCGGCCGAGGGGTCGATCGCGCTCCAGATCCACGACGGCGGCGGGATCAAGGTGAGGTGGCGCAATCTCGAGGTGGTGGATCTGGGGGGGTGAGGTCGTAGGGCAGCTGGCTGGCCGTAGATAGTCTCCGCGTCGCACCGAGGGCGACGAGGCGCCAGGCTGGCAAGGCGGCCTTCACCGCAGAGCCCGTCCCGCGTCCAGCCCCTCGACCAGATCAAGCAATCCCGACGCCTCCCAAAGACGGTTGCGCCTGGTCGCAGAGAGGGGAATCAGCACGCCGGCAGCCACCAGCTGCCCCACCGCAGTGTGGACCGCGGACTTGGCCCGGCCGGTCAGGGCTACGGCTCCCGCGGTAGAGATCACCGGCCGTGCCGGCAATGCGTCGATCAGAGCCCACGCGGCCGCGTCGGCACGGGGATTGGCGGCGGCCGCCAGAAGACGGCGCCATTCGTCCTGCAGTTCGCGGACCGCGTCGATGTGTTGGCGAGCGAGTGTGGCGGCCCGCGCGGCGGCTGCTGCGAATCGCCTAATCCAGCGGACCGGATCCCCGAAACGGAACTCGCCCAGGCCGGCGAAGTACGCCTCCCGTTCCGCAGCCAGAATCACACTGATCGGCGGGACATAGCTGGCAGCCATGCCACGCCGGCGAAGCACGACCTGGATCAAGGCGCGTCCGGTCCTGCCGTTGCCGTCCTCGAATGGATGAATCGTCTCGAACTGGGCATGGACGACGGCGGCCTGCACCAGGGGCGGGAGGTCCTCGCGGTTCACCGCGTCGACCAGATCCCCCAGCAGCCCACGGACATGGTCCGGAGGGGGTGGCACGAAGTCCGCACCGCAGGGGTTGTAGTCGTTTCCCCCGATCCAGTTCTGGACGGTTCGCAGCTCCCCGCCGATGTGGCGGTTGGGCGCCTGCGCCATGACACGCCGGTGGATGTCCGCGATGTCCGCGATGGTGAAGCAGTGATCGACTGAGGCGGCATCCATCGCGGTCTGCATGGCGTCGATGGCGGCCAGCACTTCGCGGGCGGTGGGGCCGACGCGAATCCCCGCCTCGGCGCGCACCTCGGCTCGTGCCAACTCGCGTGCGCCGATGGCCAGCCCCTCGACACGCGATGAGGAGAGCGACTCGGTCCTGAGCAGCAGCCGGGCGAGCGGTGCGAGGGCACCGGCGGGATGAGCGTTGAGGTCACGGATCGCGCCCTCGGCGTCCGAGACGATGCCTGCCGTTGCCCCGTCCATCGTCAGGCAGAGATCCGCCAGTATTTCGGGAACGAAGGCGTGGTACACGCAGGCCCTGCGGAACTTCGAGGGTGCGTAGAGAATCGGATCGTGGCGCCAGATCAGGCGGATGTGGTGTCCCGGCATCCTGAACTACTGTTCGATGTTAGTACAGTTTATATAATATATCAAACTAACACTTCGACCGGTTCCTGGTCGAGGTCCGGGAAGTTCCTCGCCGTGGGCCGCGACTCGATGGACATGGAGCACCTGCTCGTTCTGCGGATCGTGTCGCCGCCTACACCGCCGCAGCGGCAGCCGTGACTCGATAGACACGAGATCCACCTCACTGCCGGCCAAACGGGTGCCCCGGCCCTGGTACGTTCCTTGCCCTCCCAATGGCCATAGCCGAAGTTCGCATTGAGGCGCAGCCCAACTTTCCGCCTGGAGCATGGTCATGTCCATCCTGCCGCCCCGCTTCGTCCCGCTCCCCCTGGCGACCCTCGCCGCCCTCGCCGCCTGCAGCGCCGTCGAAGGTCCCGATTCGGCCGGCCCGCCGGTGGACCCCAGGTGGGGATCGCTGATCAGCGCACGCACCCACGGGACGGTGTCGAGTCGCGACCACGTCACGATCGAGTTCACCCGCGACGTGGCGGGCGAGCACCTTCTCGGCCAGCCGACGGCCGGGGTGCTGGAGCTTGAACCGGCGATCGACGGCACCGCCGTCTTCACCAGCGCCCGCCAGCTCCTCTTCACACCCGCAACCGAACTGCCCTCGGGTGGCACCTTTCGCGTCACCCTGGCACGGGAGGGACTGCTGGGCGTGCCGGAAGACCTGAGCGACTACTGGTTCGCCTTCGAGGTCATCGAGCAGGACTTCGAGATTTGGGTGGACGGACTGGAGGCGCAGGCTGGGGGGGAGGACGACCTCGTGCTGACAGGGACGGTCGTGACCGCCGACTTTGCGGAGCGCGGCGCGGTGGAGCAGGTGCTGACCGCCCACCAGGGCGGAGAGCGGCTCGAGATGTGGTGGACGCACGGCGACGACGGCATCGATCACGGCTTTACCATTCAGGGTGTGACGCGCGGGGCGCGCGACGGCGAGGTGCGGCTCCGCTGGGACGGGAGGTCCATCGGCGTCGGGTCTCGCGGCAGGCGCGGCATCACGGTCCCGGGGCAGGATGTCTTCCGCGTCACCGCCGCCCGCGCCGAGTCGGACGACCGCCAGTACGCGCAGATTCGCTTCTCGGACCCCCTTGACCGGAGCCAGGACCTGGCCGGGCTGGTGAGCCTGGAGGACGAGCGCTTCACCCTGGAGGTGTCCGGCAACACGTTGCGGATCTTCCCGGCGGAGCGCGTTATCGGGCCCGCGATGGTCGTGCTCGAAGCCGGGATCCGGGGCGCCGGCGGCAAGCGGCTCGAGGAGGGCAGCGAACACGTGGTGAACTTCGCCGACGTGAAGCCGGGCGTGCGCTTCGCGGGGCGCGGGGTGGTGCTCCCCGAGGCCGAAACGCTGACCGTCCCGATCGAGGCGGCCAACGTGCGTTCGGTCCAGGTCACGGCCTTCGAGGTGTACGAGGCCAACATCGGACAGTTCCTCCAGAACAACGATCTCTCCGGCGGCCGCGAGCTCGGGCGAGCCGGGCGCACGCTCTGGCGGCGCACGATATCGCTCCCCGAGGCGGAGGACAGCGGTTGGAACCGCTACACGCTCGACATCAGCGACGTTGTGCGCGCCCACGCGGGGAGCCTCATCCGGCTGACCCTGTCGATCAACCGCGGCAACTCCACCTTTGCATGCTCGGACGCGCGCAACCGGGTGCCGGTGGCCGTCGAGCCGAAACCGGCCGACCTTAACGACCAGTACGACCGCTTCGTGACCGGCTGGGACGGGATCCGCGGGAACGAAGCCCCGTTCGAGTGGGCCGACCGCGAAGACCCCTGCACCGACTCCTACTACCGGTGGTCCGGGCGGGCCACCAACGCCAGGAACTTCCTCGCGTCGAACATCGGGATCACGGCGAAGCGGGACGCGCGGGGCGATGTCCTGGTGGCCACCACCGACCTGCGCACCTCCGATCCGATGAGCGGCGTGTCGGTGACTTTCATGAACTATCAGAACCAGCCGCTCGCGACCGTGGTGACGGGGTCGGACGGGATGGCGCGCACCACTCTGGAGGGGATTCCGTACTACGCGGTGGCCGAGGGTGGTGGCGGCCCGCGGACGGTAGGCCGGCCCGGTGCCGGCACGCGCATGGGCATCGGCGGCCGGACCCGGCCCGAAGGCGACAAGGGTTATCTCAAGATGAACTTCGGGCCCGCGCTGCCCACCAGCCACTTCGACGTGGGCGGTTCGGTGGTCACCGACGGGCTCAAGGGGAAGATCTACGGCGAACGCGGCGTCTGGCGCCCCGGCGACGACATCCACCTTACGTTCGTGCTCGACGACGCCGAAAACCCGCTTCCCGACGACCACCCGGCCACCCTGCAACTCCTCAACCCGCTGGGACAGGTCGTTCACACGGCCACGAACGCCGATCCCCTCGACGGCTTCTACGCCTTCACCCTCGGGACGGCCCCGGACGCGCCCACCGGGAACTGGAACGCGGCCGTCGAGGTCGGCGGCGCGCGCTTTTCGGCACCGGTCCGCGTCGAGACGGTGATGCCGAACCGCCTCAGGGTCGATCTCGACCTGGGCGCGGGCGACGCGGACGTGGCCGATTCGGGCACGGGCGAGCTCCTCCAGGCGGGCGATCCCCGCGAAGCCACCCTCTTCGGGCAGTGGCTGAGCGGCGCGGTCGCGCGCAGCCTCGACGCCGACGTGCGGGTCGCGTTCCGGCCGGTCCGCACCGCCTTCGCCCAGTACGGCGACCACGTCTTCGACGATCCCGCGCGCCAGTACGCCGGGGAGCCGACCCCGATCTTCGAGGGCGCGCTCGACGACGAAGGCTACGCCTCCTTCACCCCGGAGCTGGCCCCCGGCGGCCAGGCCCCCGGGATGCTCGCGGCGACCTTCACCACGCGCATCTTCGAGGAAGGCGGCGCCTTCAGCACCAACCGCAGGAGCGCGCGGTTCTCGCCGTACGAGACCTACGTCGGGGTGCGGACGCCACCGGGCGACGCGGCCCGGGGCATGCTCCTCACCGACACGACGCACACCGTCCGGATTGCGACCCTGTCGCCCGGCGGCGACCCGGTCGCGGCCGAATCGGTCGACCTCACCCTCTACAAGATCGACTGGCGCTGGTGGTGGGACCGCTCGGCGGAGTCGCTGGCCCGCTACACCGAATCCGAGTACAGCCAGGTGGTCGCGGAGGGCACCGTCGCGACGACGGAGGGGCGCGGGAGCTGGGACTTCCGGGTCAACTCACCGGAGTGGGGCCGCTATCTCCTGCGGGCGTGCGACACCGACGGCGGCCACTGTACCGGCAAGGTCATCTACCTGGACTGGCCGGGATGGGCGGGCCGGCCCCGGGCGGAGTCCGGCACCGGGGCGAGCGTGCTCACGCTGCTCGCCGACAAGACCGGCTACACCGTGGGCGAAGTGGCCGAGATCCAGCTGCCCGAGGCGAATTCGGGCCGCGCGCTGGTCACCCTGGAGACCGGAAGCCGGATCCTTGACCAGCGCTGGATGGAGCTCGGCGGCGGCCGCCAGCGCTTCGAGGTACCGCTCACCGCCGAGATGAGCCCCAACGTGTACGTGGGCGTCCACCTGATCCAGCCGCACTCCGGGCGCGCGAACGACCGGCCGATACGGCTCTACGGGGTCATCCCGCTCGAGGTGGAGGACCCGGCGACGGTGCTGCGCCCCGAGATCGGCGTTCCCGGGGAGTGGCGGCCCGACACGACCGTCACGGTTCAGGTCTCCGAGGCGTCCGGGCGGCCGATGACCTACACGCTCGCTGTCGTGGACGAAGGGCTGCTGGGCCTTACCAGCTTCCAGACGCCCGATCTGCACGACCACTTCTTCGCGCGCGAGGCGCTCGGGGTCTCCACCTGGGACATCTTCGACGAGGTGGCCGGGGCGTACGGCGGCGAACTGGAGCGGCTGCTCGCGCTGGGCGGGGACGACGCCGAGCTCGAACCCGACGAGGAGCGGAGCCGTTTTCCGCCGGTCGTGCGCTTCATGGGGCCGTTCCGGCTCGGGCGCGGCGCGACGGCGACGCACTCCGTCGACATCCCGGAGTACCTCGGGCAGGTGCGGGTGATGGTGGTCGCGGGCCGGGACGGCGCCTATGGTTCGGCATCCGAGTCGGTGTTCGTGCGGCAGCCGCTCTCGATCCTGGCGACGCTGCCGCGCGTGGTGGGTCCCGGCGAGGAGATCGCCGTCCCCGTGACGCTCTTCGCGATGCAGGACGGGATGGGCGAGGCGACGGTGACGGTGGAACCGGGCGCCCGGTTCCACGTGGTGGGCACATCGAGCGAGACGGTCGCCTTCGACGGGGTGGGCGAGCGCATGGCGCGGCTGCAGCTCCGCGCGGGGGACGCGCCGGGCCAGGGTCTGCTGCGGTTCGCCGCCGTCGCGGGCGAGCACACGGCACGGACCGAGATCGCGTTGCGGGTGAGGAGCCCCAACCCCGTGACGGCCAACCTGGTGCGTGCGGAGATCGCCCCGGGTGAGGTGTGGAATGCCGATGTGGAGCCGCACGGGATTTCGGGGACGAACTCGGCGACGCTGGAGGTGACGAGGCTGCCGCCCCTGAACCTCGATGCCCGTCTCGGATACCTCGTGCGCTACCCGCACGGCTGCCTGGAGCAGGTCGTCTCCGCCGTCCTGGCGCAGCTCTTCCTTCCCCAGCTGGCGAACCTCGATGACATCTCGCGCGCACGCGTGAGCAATAACGTCCAGGCCGGCCTCGACCGCTTGCGGGGGTTTCAGGTCTCTTCCGGCGGTTTTGCGTACTGGCCCGGCGGGTATGCCGCCGCCGACGGCCGCAACGGATGGGTCACCAACTACGTGGGCCACTTTCTGATCGAGGCGGAGCGGCTCGGCTACTATGTGGAGCCGGGGATGCTGTCGGGGTGGCGGGAATATCAGCGCCGCCGGGCCCGGTCGTGGAGAACGCGGGGCGACACGCCGCCGATGGACCAGGCCTACCGGCTGTACACGCTGGCGCTGGCAGGCGCGTCCGAGATCGGTGCGATGAACCGGCTGCGCGCATCGGGCGACCTGGACCCGGCCGCGCGCTGGCACCTCGCGGCGGCCTACCGGCTGGCTGGGGTGGATGATGTCGCGGCCCGCCTTGTACGCGCGGACGACGAGGTGCCGGAGTACATCGACGCGGGCTGGAGCATGGGATCCCGGCTGAGGGACCGGGCCATCCTGCTGGATGCGCTGGTGGCGATGGACCGCGGAGCGCAAGCGGCACGGGTAGCCGAAGAGATCTCGCGAGACCTCTACTCCGACACCTGGCACGGGACCCACTCCATCGCCTACGCGCTCTACGCGATGACGCGCTTCTACGGAGTCGCCGACGCGGGCGGGGAGTTCACCTTCGAGGTCCGCGCGGGTGATGCCGAGACGTCGTGGACGGCCTCGTACCCGATCCACACCGAGGGACTCATCGGGCTCGCCGAGCGCGGGGGACCGGTGGCGGTGGCGAACACCTCGGACGCGCCGCTCTTTGTGAGCCTGGTGACGCGGGGGGTGCCCGCCGCCGGGGACGAGGTCGCGGCCTCCTCCGGGTTGGCGATCCAGGTGCGCTACACCGACCCGGACGGCAGAACCATCGACGTGGCCGAGCTGACGCAGGGCACCGACCTGGTGGCAACCGTAACCGTTCGCAATGAGTCCGGCCGCGACGCGAGGGACGTGGCGCTGGAGTACCGCGCGCCGTCGGGGTGGGAGATCCACAACGCCAGATTGGACCGGGGCGAGGGCCCGGCAGACGAGCGGATCGACTACCAGGACGTACGCGACGACCGCGTCCTCACCTACTTCTCGCTGGACGAGGACCGGGCGCTCACCTTCTCGATGTGGTTCAACGCGGCCTACCAGGGCGAGTACTATCTGCCGGCCGCCGCGGCGGAGGCGATGTACGACGCGTCGGTGTACGCGCGCACCGAGGGGATGACGGTGCGGGTGGTGGAGGAACGGTGAGGGGCGCGCGGGGTCGGGCGACAAGGGCGGGCGGGCGTGGCTGGCCCGGGCGGAGGCTTGCCACATGGGGGCTCCCCACCCTCGCCCTCCTCATCGTGGCTGAAGTCGCCACCCGTCTCCCCGACCCCCTCTTCGACGCGCCCCGGTCCTCCATTCTGGAAGCCCGCGACGGCACCCTGCTCGGGGCGCGAATCGCGCGGGACGGGCAGTGGCGCTTCCCGGCGCGCAACGAGGTGCCCGCGAAGTACGCCGCAGCCGTAATCGCCTTCGAGGACAAGCGGTTCCGGTGGCACCCCGGGGTCGATCCGGTGGCGCTGGCCCGCGCCGTCTGGACCAACCTGCGCGCGGGCGAAGTGGTCAGCGGCGGCAGCACGATCACGATGCAGGTGATCCGCATGTCGCGCGGCAACCGTCCCCGCACCTACCGCGAGAAGCTCGTCGAGGCAGCACTCGCGGCCCGGCTCGAACTGGGCACCACCAAGGACGAGAGGCTCGCGCTGTACGCCGCGCACGCGCCCTTCGGCGGCAACGTGGTCGGGCTCGAGGCGGCGGCCTGGCGGTACTTCGGGCGGGGTCCCGACGACCTTTCGTGGGCGGAGGCCGCGACGCTGGCGGTCCTGCCGAACAACCCGGGTTCCATGCACCCGGGACGAAGCCGCGCCGGGCTGCTGGCCAAGCGGGACCGGCTCCTGCACCGACTGCGGGAGAGAGGCTTGATCGGCGGCGAGGAGCTGGAACTCGCCCTGCTGGAGCCGCTGCCGGATGCGCCGGGACTGCTGCCGGAAGGGGCGCCCCACCTGCTGCAGCGGCTCGCGGCGGAGGCCCGAAGCGCCGGGCGCCGGTACGCAAGCACCCTGGACGCGCCGCTCCAGCGGCTGGTGAGCGATGTCGTAACCCGCCAGTCGCAGTCGCTGGCCACGCTGGGGATCCACCACGCCGCCGCCCTGGTGATCGACAACCGCACCTTCGAGGTGGTCGCCTATGTGGGGAACAGCCGGTGGGGAGTGGCACAGGGCAGCGGCTACGCGATCGACCTGGTGCAGCGGCCGCGCAGCACCGGGAGCATCCTCAAGCCGTTCCTCTATGCCCGCATGCTGGACGCGGGCGAGATCCTCCCCGAAACCCTCGTGCCCGACATTCCGTCCCAGTTCGCCGGGTACATGCCCGAGAACTACGACCGGGAGTTTCGGGGCGCGGTCCCCGCGAAGGACGCGCTCGCGCGATCGCTCAACGTGCCCGCCGTTCGGATGCTCAGGCGCCACGGGGTGGACCGGTTCTACGATTTCCTGCGCGGAATGGGTATGGGAACGCTGCAAAACCCGCCCGGCCACTACGGCCTGACGCTGGTGCTCGGGGGCGCGGAGGGTACGCTGTGGGACATCACCTCGATGTACGCGAATCTGGCGAGGATCGGGGGAAGCGGCGTCCCGGCGGCCGGGCAAGCCCCCGGCCAGCCGTCAGCCGGCGCCGGTCAATACCTGCGTCCGCGTCTCCTCTCAAGCGCACCGCAACGGACGGACGGACCCGCCGGACTCAGCGTCGGCGCCGCGTGGCTCACCCTCGAGGCGCTGGTGGAAGTCGTCCGTCCCGGGACGGATTCGCAGTGGCGCGTCCTGGGCGACGCACACCGGGTCGCGTGGAAGACGGGCACGAGCTATGGCCACCGCGACGGGTGGGCGGTCGGGGTCACGCCGCGCTACACGGTCGGCGTCTGGGCGGGGAACGCCGACGGTGAGGGACGGCCCGAACTGACGGGGATCGGCACCGCCGCGCCCGTCCTCTTCGACATCATGGGCCGCCTCGATAGTGGCGAGTGGTTCCCGATGCCCGAAGCGCACCTCAAACAACTGAGAATCTGCGAGTCGGACGGCTACCTGGCAGCCGGCGGCTGCAACACCACCTTCACGTGGGCCCCCCGGGACAGCCACTTCACGCGGCCCAGCCCGCACCACCGCACAACCCACCTCGATCCGGCCAGTGGTCTTCGCGTCCACGGCAGGTGCGAGTCCGTCCAGGCGATGTCACACGAGATCCGGTTCGTATTGCCGCCCAGTCAGGAGACCTACTACCGGCGCCGCAATCCGGACTACCGTCCACTTCCCTCCTACCGCGCGGATTGCGCGACGACCACCGCGGACGCGCCGGCGCGCGGTCCGGTCGACTTCGTCTACCCTCATCCCGGGGCGCGCATCTACATCCCCGTGGAGCTGGGCGGCCGCAAGGGACGCACGGTATTCTCGGCGGCGCACCGCGATCCGGAGGCCACGCTGCACTGGCACCTCGACGAACGCTACGTCGGCTCGACCCGCATCTTCCACGAGCAGGCGCTCGACATCGCGGAGGGGCTCCACACCCTCACGGTGGTGGACGACCGCGGGAACCGGGCACGCCGACGGTTCGAGGTGCTGGCGAAGGGCGCGCGCTGACTCCTTCAGCGAACTCCCCGTCCACCAGTACCAACTCCCCGTCGATCCGGACCGTCGGGGCCTGCGCCACGGCATCGAAATGGGTCTTCGCCGACACGGCTCCACCAAGGTTGGCGGAGGTGCCGATCCCGATGTGGACCGTCCCGTTCACGCCTTCGTCGTTGAGCATCTCGCCGGTGAATCCGGTGCAGGCGGGATTCAGGCCGAAGGCGAATTGGGCCAGGTTGTAGACCCAGGGGTCCTCCTGCCGGGCGAGCAGGGACGCCAGGAAGTCCGCCTGGCCACCACCCTCGATGTGGGTGACGAACCCCCCCGAGATACGGAAGACGACGGGCTCGCGCACGGGTCCAACGCCGTAGTAGGGGATGCTCCCGTCGCAAACGAACACGCCTTCGGCCGATCCCTGGGCAGGGGCGCAGTTGGCTTCGATGTTGGGGACCGCCGTAAAGCCCGGACCGTCCAGCAGGCAGGCGTGGCTGTTCCCGGTGACGCCCTCCAGGCTCATGCCGAGATCGGTGCCGGCGGGATTGGTGACCCTCAGGTGCTTTCCGGCCGTGAGCCTCGCCGCCAGCGCCCGGCACAGCGGCTGGCGCGCCCGGAAGTCCGTGAAGAGCCCACCCTCGCGCATCATGCGTTCGGTGAAGGCCGTCATCGACAGGACGCGGGCACCGGCGGCGATGGCCGCGCGCACGGCGTGTGTGTGCGCCAGGGCGAGCGTCACCGGCAGGAAAGCCACGTCCGCCGCCCTCAGCGCCGCCGCGACCGCCGGCCCCGGCTCCTCGTTGTCGATGGAACGCCCGGGCCCGACGACGATGCTGGCGACGGCGCCGGCCGCGTGGACCTCGCCGGCCAGCGCCGTGGCGATCACCGAGCGGTCCTCGTCGGCAACGGCCTCGGCGATCCCCATCCCCTCCGGGTCCGTCACGATCACCACGTTCTCGCCCGGCTGCACGTTGGCGCAGGTGCGAACCAGGATCCTCGCGCCTTCCTTCATACAGGCACCAGCCCGTCCAGCCTCGCGATGCGGTCCGCCTCCACCCTCACACCAGCACCTCCCTACCCCGCTGCACCACCCGCCCATCCACCGCGATCGTCGGCTCCCACATGAGCAGGTCGTAGTGCGTCGGGGCCACGATCTCGCCCCCGAGGGTGTGGCTGGTGCCGATTCCGACATGGATCGTTCCCATCACTCCCTCGTCCTCGAGCATCTCTCCGGTGAGCCGCGCGTTCGGATTCAGGCCGACGCCGAGTTCCGCGACGTTGAAGCAGTACCGGTCCCCGAAGGACTCAAGGTGTTCGCGCAGGAAGTCGGCCTGCGCGCCGCCGATCATCTCGGTGATGTAGCCGCCGCGCACCCTGCACACCATGGGCTCTTCCAGCACCCCGATGCCCAGGTACGGAACCGACGCGTCCGCGATCAGCGTGCCCTCGGCCGAACCGGTGACCGGCACCACGTTCACCTCGATGTCGGGAACCGGTGCCAGTTCCCCGGGCGCCGGGATGTTGGTCAGCACGTTGGCGACCCTTCCCTCGATGCCGAATCGGAGATCGGTGCCCCGCGGAGAGGTCAGCCGCACCGACTCGCCCTCCGTGAATGCCGCTCCGAGGCGGCGGCAGAGGCCGGCCTGGGCCTCGAAGTCGGTCTCGAGGAGCGCGGGGCTGGTCATGATGGCGTCGGTGTACGCGGTCATCATGCAGACGCGCGCGCCCGCGTCGAGGGCGGCCCGCATGGCGCGGGTGTGCGTGATCGAGATGCGCACCGGCGAGAAGATCACCGCCGCTTCGGCCATGGCGCGCGCGACCGGTGGGGGCGGCTCCTGCCCGTCCTGGTCCCGCATGGGGATGACGCAGACGGTCACGGCGGCGTCGGCCTCACGAGCGGCCCGGGCGACGGCGTCCGCATAGCGCCGCATCGTCGGGTCGGTCACAATCACCACCGGCTCGCCTGGCTGGACGCGCCCGTTGACGTGGACGAGCCTTCGGGCGCCGGGTGCAAGGTCGACGCCCGCCTCGGCCCGACCCCCCTCAGCCACGGTCCCTCGCAAAGAACTCATCGAACCTTCCGTCGAAGATGATCGCGGTGTAGCCGTCGCCCGTGCAGTTGGTCGCGGTGCGAAGCATGTCGGGCAGACCCCCGGAGAGCGCGATCCAGGTCGCGATGAAGTCGCCCTGCGCCTGCCCCTCCAGCCCCAGCATGCTCGCAAACAGCGTCGCGCTCCACAGGGCGGTCCCCATCCCCGCCGGAAGCCCGGGCGCGGCGATCGTGAAGAGAACGACGGCCGGCCAGGCGGCAAGCATCATCATCCAGCTCAGTTCCAGGCCGAAGATGTGGCTCACGACGAAGGGCCCATACGCCACGTAGGCCAGCGCGCTGGCGTCCAGGTTCACGACCGCGCCGAACGGCAGCACGAAGTCGGCCACCTCGTCGCGCACGCCGACCTTCTTCGCGTTGGTCAGGTTGACGGGCAGCGTCACGAGCGAAGAACACGTTCCCGCCGCGAAGACCGCCGTCGGCAGGTAGTAGTTGCCCAGCACCGGTCCCACCGGCCGGCGCCCGACCCGGCGCACCAGCACGAAGGTGTAGAACGCCCACCAGACGAGGACGAGCCCGGCGGTGTAGCCGGTCATGGCGAGGTAGTGCGAGAGCCCCAACCGCGCCCCGAAGCGCACGCCCAGGGTCACCCCGAAGGCGAGGATCAGCGGCAGCATGACGTAGGCGAGCCGCTTCCCCGCGCCCTCGATGCCATCGGAGACGCGCCGGAGCACCCGGTAGGTGGGATCGTGGCGGGCGCCGAAGGCTCCGAGCAGGAGCCCCGCAAGGATCGCCAGCAGCGGCCAGGACGCCCCGCCTTCGCCGAGGCTTTGCAGCATTGCGCCGGCCTCGCTCCAGACGCCTCGATCCCCGGTGGCGAGGGGGATGCGGAAGATGGCCGCGGAGGCCACGAGCGCGATGAGGCCCGCGACGGTCGATGTGAACACATACCAGAGGACCACCGCGCCCGCGAAACGGCCCGCGAGCCCGCGCCGAACCAGGGTCGCGATTGCCGGACTGAGGGCCGCGAGGATGAGGAGCGGCACAACGGCGACGATCCACCGGATGAGCGTCGAGGTGGCGTCGGCCACCGGCGTGAGCGGCTCGGGGAAGATGCCGCCCGCCGCCAGCCCGGCCAGCAGCACCAGTAAGGTCCAAACGTACGTGGGGATCCTGCGTTTCGCGGGCAGTCCGCCCTCCTCCCGGTGTTGGTGTTGACGTCGGGCAGGGTACCCGCCCCGATTGTCGCAGTCTACATCCTGGCGTGTTCGGACACACTCCCGCAAGTGGGGCTTTGACTTGAAGATACGACTTAGCTAGACTTAGCGTAGCTAATTCAACGATCACACCGCCAGCCCGCGCGCCCGGGCGCGTTGCTCCGGCCGGAGGCACCGTGCGAGCAATTGGAGCGATTCATGTGGGTCAACATGCATCAGGCGAAGTCCCAGCTCTCTCGGCTGGCGAGACTCGTCAGGGAGGGAGAGGAGGTGGTGATTTGCCGGTCAGGACGGCCCTGGGTGCGGCTAACCGCCTACCAGGAGCCCGTCGAGCCGCGGGAACCCGGAGGTCTCGAGGGGCAGATCGTGATCGGTCCGGACTTCGACGCCGAGGATGACGAGATCATCGCGGCCTTCGAGGACTGCGAACTCTTCCCCGGCAAGCGGGACGACGAGTGACGATGCGGCTCCTCCTCGACACACACACCTTCCTCTGGTGGTTGTCCGATTGGGAGAAGATTGCGGAGCCAGCGCGCGAAGCCATCGCCGGCCCGGGTACCGTGGTGTTCGTAAGCGCAGTGTCGGGCTGGGAGATCGGTATCAAGAAGGCCAAAGGCCGACTCGTGGCACCGGACAATCTGGTCGGCGTCGTCGAGGAAAAGCGGTTCAAGCACCTGCCTCTTTCCTTCGCTCACGCCGAGCGGGCGGCGGCATTGCCACGGCGCCACCGCGACCCCTTCGACCGAATGCTGATCGCCCAGGCGCAGGCGGAGGGGCTGACGCTGGTGACGCGCGACTCGCGCATCCCGCTCTACGATGTGACGACGATGCCGGCCTGAGGGGGGCGGCCGAACCCTCACCCGCACCGCGCCGCGATCGCGTCGACCGCCGCGTCTATCTCGCTCCGTGTGTTGAAGAAGTGGATCGAGAGACGGAAGTCACGTGGTTCGCGGACCGGAGAGGCGAGGATGCCGTCGTCTTCGCGCAGGTCGTTGTACAGCTCCGTGGCGTCGCAGCCCTCGGGGAGCTGAAGGACGAACACGCCCGAGCGGTCCGGACGTGCGCGCGGAGACGACACACCAAGCCGGTTCGTGCCGTCCACCGCCTCGATCGCATGGTCCAGGAGTGACTGGATCCGCCGGTGGATTCTGCCCAGGCCGGTCTCCTCCATCCACTCGACGGCGCGGGCGAAGCCGGCGAAGTCCGCCAGCGCGCGGGTGCCGAATTCGTAGCGGGCGGCGCTGGGAAGCAGGGCATAGGCGCCATCGTAGTCCATCGTCTCGTGGCTGTGGGAACCGGCCCAACTGAGCCGCACGTCATCGAGCAGCTCGCGGCGGACGAAGAGCGCGCCGGTGCCCTTGGGACCCAGCAGCCACTTGTGGCCGCAGGTGGAGTAGCAGTCGGCGCCGAGCGCGCGGAAGTCGGTCGCGACGCAGCCGGGGCCCTGTGCGCCGTCCAGGTGGTAGCGCACCCCGCGGGCGCGCAGGAGGCTCCCCAGTTCGGCTGATTCGCCGGCCCGCAGCGCCCGTCCGTTGTTCCGCGACACGTGGCTGATGCTCACCATCCGGGTGCGGTCCGAGAGCTGCCCGCTAACCTGGTCGATGAGCCCCGTGCCCGTGCCCAGGTCGATCTCCCGGATCACGATCCCGAACCGGTCCCGCAGGACGTACCACGGGATCACGTTGGCGGGGTGTTCCACGTTGGAGACCACCACCTCGTCGCCCGGATTCCAGTTCAGCGACCAGGCGACAATCGAGATCCCCTCCGAGGTGCTGTGCGTAAGCGCGACCTCCTCGGGCGCGGCGCCGAAAACGCGCGCCAGCCGCGCCCTCAGATCGGGCTCTATCCGCGCCATGTCGGTTGCGTAGCGGGGGTCCGCCGGGCCCTGATTCTGGAAGGCGAGGCGTTCCTGGATATGCTCGATGACGGCGTTCGGCGATGGACCGATCCCTCCCGTCTGGAAGTAGCGGCTGCCGGTCGCCGCGGGGATTTCGGCCCGCGCACGGGCGACCCAGTCCTGGCGGCTGTCTCGCCCACCGCGCCCGGCAAGCCATCCCACGGGAACGATCGGGGCCAGGGCCAGAGTCGAGGCTGACTGGTGGATGAATCGGCGTCGGCTGGTCGTCATTGCGTCTTGGCCGGTGGTTGGAGTCGGGCTCAATCCCGCGGCGACCCCTCCAGCAGCCCTTCGAGGGGCTCCTCACGGGCCCCGTTCTCGTCGCACACCGCGAAGGCGGATTCGGCCGATCCGTACATGGCGACGCCCGCATAGTCGCCCGCCTTGTTCACGATGAAGAAGCGCAGGTCGAAGGCAGGCAGGCCGCGTGAGTTGCGGAGCCGCGATTCCACCGTGTTGCCGCGCACGCGCTCCAGCGCCGCCATCCCGGCGTCCTTCGGCGCCATCCCCTGGCGCATGAACTCGACGATCAGGCAGCAGCTCAGGTTGTACAGGTTGGCCTCGCCGCGGCCGGTCGAGCCCGCAGCGCCGACCTCGTTGTCCACGTACTGGCCCGCGCCCAGGATCGGGGAGTCCCCCGCCCTTCCCGGGATCTTCCAGGACAGCCCGCTGGTGGTGGTCACGCCGCAGATGTCGCCTTCGGGGGAGACGGCTTCCAGGCTGGTCGTGCCCCAGAAGGAATCGGGGTCGATGAGGCCGTCGTCGACCATGGAGAGACCGGCGGCGAGCGAGGCGTCGTGGAAGCGCCGGAGGCGGGCGGCGTGGGCGGGGCCCGCCGGGCGGACGGGGTGAGGGCCACCGGCGTTCCCGCGCCGGCTGCGGCGAATCGCATCCGGATCGGTGTCCTCGCCCGGGCGGCCGATGCCGCGCAGCCGCTCTTCGGGGTCGAGCCAGTGCGACGGATCTACCCGGCGGCGCCACTCCAGCCATAGCGCGCGGGACGTCTCCGTGTTGAGGTCGTCGTGGATCTCGAAGCCGAGCGAACGCGCGAACTCGCGGGCGCCCTCGCCCACGATCAGGTGATGGTCGGTGAGCTCGGCGACCGCCTTCGCGACGAGCGATGGCGTCTTCACACCTTCCAGCCCCGCCACCCCGCCCGCCCACCTGCGCGGCCCGTGCATCAGGCAGGCATCGAGCTGGACCACGCCGTCGGCGTTGGGCAGCCCCCCGTACCCGATCCCACGCTCGTCCGGGTCCATTTCGGGGATGTTCACCCCCGCGACGCACGCATCGAGGATGTCCTCCCCCTCGGTGATGCCTCGGAAGGCGCGCTCGATCGCGCTCTCGGGGCCATCGTTCCGGTACCGGATCGAGGACACGTCCGCGACGAGGACGGGCCGGGTGGCGCGGGTGTGGATGGCGGGGGAGGCGGCAGCAGCTTCCGCGGCATGGGCCGGTGGCGCGCCAGCCAAACCGGGCACGGCGCCCGCCGCCGCTCCCGCCGCTGCTGTCTTCACGAAGTCTCGTCTGTCCATCGGGCGTACCTTTGGATTGGTCGTCAACGGGCCGGCAACTGGTCGCGAACCCACCGGACCCAGGGATCGTCGGCACCGCGAATCTGTTCGTTTGTGGGGCCCAGCGGCATCCACCGGGCGGTCATCGCAGAGCCCGGATGGGCGCGGGTCTCGGGCTCGAGCAGAAAGAGGTATTCTCCTCCGATGCGATACTCGAGCGCGTAGCATGGGCCAGGCCGATCCGACTCCCTCATTATCCCGTAGGGAACCGCAAGTGTGTTGAAGTTGTCCTGGTCCACAACATTCCCCGGCAATGTGAACACCGTATCCGGCCACGGGCCGGCGAGGATTTCCTGCGTGCGGAAATCTATCCGGTGCCCGGTTATCCGGAATGGAAGTCCAAGCTCCGGCGGCCCCTCCGCGCGTGCCGAGTCAACGGCTACGGCTCGTACGATTACGTCGGCTTCCGCCACCATTGCCCGAATGTCGTCGACGGTGTACCTGTGGTCGTGCCTCTCGCGCAGGATTTTCACGCTGCAGAGCAACTTCCCGTCGTCCGCACCGAAAGCCGGTAACGTCGCGGGATCGATTTCGGCCAGCCCCCGTGGAGCCAGCGCGCTCTGCCGCAGAGGCGGCGCCACCAGGGCCAATGCAACGGTGGACACCAACAGAATTCGCATCCGAAACCCTTCCCTTCAGCTGGTGGAGGAGGCATGGGATCAAAGCCCGCGCCGCCCACCGAAGTTATGATTCGACCGTGCTTCCAACCATGGGAGGAGACATGCTCGGCCGAGTCGTCAGCACCATGATCGTACTGGCTCATGGCGCCGCCTGCACGGGGGAGCAGCCCCCCGCGGGTGATAGCGGCCGGGACAGCACGGGCGGCGCCCCGGGCAACACCCTCGGCGACGCCCTCTACACCCTCCCCCATCTCCCCACGGGAGAGCCGGACACCGTGCGGCTCGCCAACGGGGAGTACGTGCACCGCTACGACGAATCCGCAGCGACCGTTCGCCGCGTCTCCCTCTCCGAATTCGTCGCGCGGGGCGAGCTGGATGGAAACCCCGGCGAGGATGCGGCGGTCGTCCTCATCGACCAGCCCGGGGGCAGCGGCACCTTCTACTACCTCGCCGCGCTCGTGCGAAGAGGGGAGGGCTGGGAAAGCGTGACCGCCGTCCTTCTCGGGGACCGGATCCGGATCGAGTCGCTCTCCATCGACAGTGAAGACAGGGAGGTTTCGGTGACGTTCCTGACCCGGGCGGAGGGGGTGGCGATGGCGACCGAACCCACGGTGAGACAGACGCGGCACTACCGCGCGGTTGCGGGCTCGCTCGTGCAGGTGGACGGAGGGGACATCAGTCCCGACGAATAGACGTCCACGGTGAACCCGGCCGTCCCCGTTTGATTTCCGGCGTTTCACACCCCAAGATTGCCCCATGGTCCGACGCCGCTCATGAAGAGTTCATGCCCGGCGCGACTCGCGGACCGGACGCGACCCGACAAACCACGCGCGACCCGCAACACCCCAGGAGGCTCCGATGACCGCCCGCTCCCCCCTCCCCGCGAACCCCGCCCTGCCCGCACGCACGGCAAGCGTCGGCCGCGCGGCCCTGCCCACCCTCGCGGCCACCTTTACCC
>VXLT01000336.1 GCA_009841475.1 Gemmatimonadota bacterium | reverse complement strand
ACCCCCCCCGCCCCCTGGGCCCGGGGCGCGTTATTTTTTTATAACATACTGGGTAATAGAGGGGTCGTGGCGGGGGGGGGGCGAGGCGGCGGCTTGCTCTCTGCGCCCGGATGCATACAATCGGTGATGATTTTTCACAAAAACATACGAGAGTGATTATTTTTTCATAGACGTAGACGAATACTCCAAGTTTAGGATGCTGGTGAATGTTTTCTGCAGATCGTGAGAGATACTGGAGGCTCCTGAGTCACTCCATCCCGGAGCCCGGAAGTCCTGCCGGGTACGCCGCCCTTGCGGCCCGGTACAACCTCCGGGTTCCGCTCCCGTCCCGCCTGGCGGCCATTGCCGTCAGGCATCACCCGGAGTCCACGCCGGAGTGGCTGATGCTCACGCCCCGGCATGCCGTCGAAGACACCCTCCGGGGCCACCTCGAGTTTGCGCTCAAGTGGGAGGGAGTGAGCCTTGGCGTGCTGGCAGCTCTCTTTCGCGCGGTCGATCCCGGGGAGTTCACGCAGATGGTTCGGGACACACCCACCGGTGCCTATGCCCGGCGCATCTGGTTCCTGTACGAATGGCTGACGGGTGATCGGCTGGATATGCCGGATGCAGGCAAGGTGAGGGCCGCTCTGGCGGTGGATCCCGACCGCCAGTTCGCCGCTTCGACCGGGCCCGTATCGAGTCGTCACCGGGTCCGCGACAACCTGCCGGGATCGCCGAGGTTCTGCCCGTTGGCAAGGCGAACCAGGGAACTCGAACGCTACGTAGGGCTGGGATTGGCCGAGAGGGCACGAGAGGTCATCGGACGGACCCATCCCGACATCATCCGGCGGGCGGCGGCGTTCATGCTCCTGCAGGACAGCCGGGCCTCGTTCGGCCTGGAGGGGGAGCGGCCCTCGCAGCACCGGGCGATGCGCTGGGGCTGGGCCATCGGGGCGGCGGGCCAGGGCGCGCTGACGCCCGAAACGCTCGCAGGGCTTCAGGAAGGCCTGATCGGTGACCGCAGGTTCGTACGGCTCGGGTTGCGTACCGAAGGCGGGTGGGTCGGGAGCCGGGACCGGAGGACGGGGGCACCCATTCCGGAGCACATCAGCGCTCGTCACGAAGACCTGCCGGAGCTCATCCGCGGCGTCGTCCAATACGCGGCGAGCGTCGAAGAATCGGGGGTGGATGCCGTTGTGTCCGCGGCCGCCCTCTCGTTCGGGTATGTGTACATCCATCCGTTCGAGGACGGAAACGGCCGCATTCATCGCTGGCTCGTGCATCATGTGCTCGCCCGGTCCGGATTCAATCCCCCGGGCCTGGTGTTTCCGGTCAGTGTCGCCATGCTGGACCGGTTGGCGGAGTACCGCGATGTGCTGGCCAGCTATTCGTCGCGGCTGCTTCCCCTCTTGGACTGGCGCGCGACGGCGCGCGGGAACATCCAGGTGCTGAACGAAACAGCCGACCACTACCGGTTTTTCGACGCCACGCGGCACGCCGAGTTCCTCTACCGGTGCGTCGAGCAGACGGTCACCCGCGACCTTCCCGCCGAAGTCGACTACCTTGAGAGGTACGACGAGTTTCTGGCGCGCGTGCAGGAGGAGATCGCGGACATGCCGGAGGGCACCCTGGACCTGCTGGCGTGGTTTCTGCGCCAGAATCAGGGCACACTTTCCAGGCGCGCGCGACGCCGCGAATTCAGGCTGCTGACGGTGGAGGAGGTGGAGCGCGTGGAGACGATCTACGGCGAGTGCTTCGCGGAAGAAGCGTCCGGCGCGACGGATTCCGACAGCCGGGCGAGGCTGGATCCGGTCGTCCGGCCGCGTCGGTATCGCGGCGCGCGGGGACGAGGCACCCACTGAGCGCCGTGCTGCGCCCCTTCCTGCTCCTGGCGCTGCGGCGTCCCTGGCTCTGGCCCGCGCTCCTCTCGGCCGCGTGGGCATTCCGGCCCCGGGACTGGTACCGCAGACCTCCCTTCCTGCCTTTGCCGTCGAAGGCCTACATGCGCTGGCGGCTGGAGACGGGCTACGGCGAACCGGACGCGGTGCCCCCGGCCGACGAGATCGCGCGCTTCGTCACCTGGTCGGCCGAGATGCGGCGCCGGATGGGACCGGAGCGGCGGGTGCCGTTCGTCGTCAAGGTACTTGCAGTCGCCGCGCTGGTCGCCTTTGTGGTGTGGGTGAACCTGCGGGCGGGCGACATGGACGGGGCCACGAACGCGGCGGCGGCCGCGGGGTACCCCGGGCTGTTTCTGGCCTCGGTGGTGAGCGGCTTCAACCTGGTGTGGCCGGTGCCGATCGCGGCCTTCTACCCTTTCTTCATCGAATCGGGATTCCAGCCGCTGCCCACCCTGGCGACGATCGCACTGGGAATGACCGGGGGCGACCTGCTGGGCTACCTGATCGGCGACGCGACCCGGCACCTGGCGGATCACCGCCTGGCCGGCTTCCGGGCCCGCGCCGAGGCGCTCCACAACCGCCACAGGCTGCTGCCGCTCGGCCTGCTGTTCCTCTACGCCGCCTTCGTGCCGTTCCCCAACGAGATCCTCGTGATCCCGATGGCCTTCATGCGGTATTCCCTGGCCGCGGTCATGACGGCGGTATTGGCCGGCAACGTGATCTTCAACACGGGTGTGGCCCTCGGGGTGTCGCTGGTCTTCGGGGGCGGGGGCTGAGATGCTCGTCGTTGGCCTGACCGGCAACGTGGCGGCGGGGAAGTCGGCCGTCGCGGAGCTGTGGCGCGGGGCGGGGGTGCCGGTGGTGTCGGCGGACGAACTCGCGCGCGCGGCGGTGGCGCCGGGGACCGGAGCGCTCGCGTCGATCGCGGAGCTGTTCGGGCCGGGCGTGATCCGGGAGGACGGCATGCTCGACCGGGCCGCCGTGCGGCGGATCGTCTTCCGCGATGAGGAGGCGCTGCGTGCTCTGGAGGCGATCGTGCACCCCGAGGTGAGGCGCCTGCGGGACGAATGGACCGTGGAGCAGCGCGAGGCGGGCGCGGAGGTGGTGGTGTGGGAGATCCCGCTGCTCTTCGAGACGGGGATCGAGGGTGAGGCGGATGTGGTGGTGGTGGTGGACGCGCCGCCCGAAGTGCGGCTGCGGCGGATCGTGGAGACGCGGGGGCTGGGCGAGGACGAGGCCGAAGCGGTGATGGAGGCCCAGATGGCCGCGGGCGAGAAGCGCCGGCGCGCGGACGTGGTCGTCGAGAACGCCGGGGGGCGCGAGGAGCTGGCGGCGCGGGCGGCGGAGGTGCTGGGGGTGCTGAGG
>VXLT01000086.1 GCA_009841475.1 Gemmatimonadota bacterium | reverse complement strand
CCCCCATCCCGGCAACCCGAAAGCGCATCCGGTGCCGCTGCGCGAACTCCACCGCCTTGCCCTGCACGATTTCGCCGCCGACGCGGATCGCTTCACTCCAGTCCATCTCCTCGTATGCCGCGATTCCGGGATTGGTGCGCGGATCCGCCGGATACACCCCGTCCACATCCTTCACCAGGCACACCTCGGCATCGCCCAGCGCATGCCCCAGGAAGAGCGCGGTGAGGTCCGACCCGCCGCGGCCCAGCAGTGACGGTACCCCGGTCACATCGACCCCCACGAACCCGGGAAAGACCACCACATCGGAGCGCTGGAGCGCGGTGCGGAGCCGCGCGGCGTCCACACCGATGGGTTCCGCGTCGTCCAGCGCGCCCCGGGTCAGAATCGGAAGCCGCGACGCGTTGAATCCCTCCGCGCGCACACCGCGCCCGGCGAGCGCCAGCACCAGCAGCGCGACCGAAGCTTCCTCGCCGGTCGCGAGCAGCGCTCCGACCAGCGCATCGGCGGGTTCCGGCGAGACCGAGCGGGCCGCCGAGAGGAGCGCGTCGGTCTGCCCCTCCATCGCCGATACCACCGCCACGATCCTGCTTCCCATTGCGACCCTGGCCCCGAGCGCATCGGCAACCCGCAGGTAGTCCCGCGGGCAGGCCAGCACCGACGAACCGAACTTGAGGACGGAGATGCTCGCACCCGGGCCGTCCGCGACCCTCCGGACATCCACGGGCGGCATCTCGCCGACGACAGTGCAACCCGGTGCGGCGTCCCTCCTTCGGCGGCCCGCCGCCGGTTCCTCGCGCACGAGCGCGTCGCCCAGACCAGGCATGGTCACGCCACCTCCGCGGCCACGGCGCACTCGCGGTCCGCCTCCAACGTGTCCGCCGGCAACGGGTCCGCCTGCAGCCGGTCCCCCGGCAACGAGCCCGCCGGCAACGAGCCCGCCGGCGATCCATGCTCGGCCACCCCCGCACGCTCCAGCGCCCGCTCCAGATCGGCCACCAGGTCGTCCGCCCCTTCGATCCCCACCGACAGCCGCAGCAGCCCTTCCCCGATCCCCGCCTCGACCCGCGCGGGCGCATCCATGGACGCATGGGTCATCGTCCACGGGTGTGACACCAGGCTTTCGACTCCGCCCAGCGACTCGGCGAGCGCGAAGTGCCGGATCCCGTCGACGAAGGCGTCCACCGCCGGCCGACCGCCCCGCAGCTCGAAGGAGATCAGGCTCCCCCACCCCAGCTGCTGCCGCTTCGCGACCTCGTGCCCGGGGTGCCCGGGAAGGCTCGGATGATGGACCTCCTCAACCGCATCGCTGCCGGCCAGCGCCTCCACGACCCGGAGCGCGTTCTCCTCGTGCACGCGGCTGCGGGCGTGCAGGGTGCGCATCCCGCGCAGCGTCAGGTAGCTGTCGAACGGCGCCCCCGACACGCCCATCGCGTTGGTCCACCACGCCACCTCCTCCAGCAGCTCCTCGTCGGCCGCGATCACCGCGCCGCCCACCACGTCGCTATGCCCGTTCAGGAACTTGGTCGTGGAGTGCACGACCAGATCGGCGCCCAGCTCCAGCGGCCGCTGGTTGACGGGCGACAGGAAGGTGTTGTCGGCCACGCAGATCGCGCCGATCTCGCGGGCCAGTCGCGCCCACTCCGCGATGTCGGTGATCCGCAGCAGCGGGTTGCTCGGCGTCTCGAGCCAGATCATCCGGGGACCGAGCGCACGCGCGAGGTCGAAGGACCGCTCTTCCCACGGATTGAAGAACCGGATCTCGTAGGAGCCCTGCCCGGCCTCGGCGGAAAACAGCCGGTGGCTCCCTCCGTAACAGTCGCGGGGCGCCATCAGGAGGTCCGCCGCGGAGAGGAGGCGCGTGAGCACCGCGATGGCCGACATGCCCGAGGAGGTCACCGAAGCGCCGCAACCGCCTTCCAGTTCGGCGATGGCGCCAGCGACCAGGTCGCGGGTCGGATTGGCTGTGCGCGTGTAGTCGTAAAGCCCGTGCTGCACTCCCGGCGCGTCGAAGTAGTAGTTCGACGACAGGTGGATCGGCGGCATGACCGACCTGTGCGGGCTGTCGGCGCCGAGGCCCGCGCGCACCGTGGCGGTGACGCGGGAGGGGGCCGGGCCCGCGGATTCGCGGGTGCCCTTGCGCGCGGCGGAACCGGGCTTTGGGGGACAGGGGTGCTGCTGGCGTGACTCGAGGATGTGGCGTCCGTTCCGGGCGCTCATCGGACTACCTCCGGGGCTTTGGATGTGTGGGCGCGCGGGTGCGCACGAAGCAGGGACGAGACCTGTTCGACCTCCTTGAGGAACGCGTCGTGGCCGAACGGGGAAGGGATGGTGACGTGCCTGGCGGCGCCGCCACTCTCGCGGAGCAGCTCTTCCACCAGCCAGGGCGGGACGAGGAAGTCGCTCTCGACCGATACGAGAAGCGTTCGCGGAGGCAGCGGGCCCGGCCGCGTGCGGTGCAGGTCGATCGATTCGGAGAGCGCGAGGAAGCGGTCGGCGTCGAAGCGCTCCACGAAGTCCGCGCCGCGCGCGTCGAGGTATTCCTCGACCGGGAAGCGGGCCGGCGACTTCCCGGGTTTGCCGGGTGTAAGGGGCGCGCTGTCGAAGCGATCCTCGAACTCCTGCGCGCTGCGGTAGGTCGTCATCGCGAGGGCGCGGGCCAGCGCGACGCCGCGGCCCTCCCGGCCCGACGCCGCCCCGAGCGACGCGGCCGAGCGCTGCAGGGCCCGGAGCGCGGTGGCCATGGGGTGGGTGCGGTGGGCCGCGCAGAGCACGGCGAGCCGCGTCACGCGCTCCGGGAAGAGCTCGGCGAAGGCCAGCGCGACCATCCCGCCGTACGAGGCGCCCACCAGGGACGCCTCCGCGATGCCAAGGTCGTCGAGCACGGCGGCGATGGCCCGCGCCTGGTCGTGGGTGGTGACGGGACGCAGCAGACCCGAGCCGGAGCGCCCGCCCAGGTAGTCGATCCCGATGAGCCGGTGCCGCGCCGGGTCGAGGGCGCCCCCCTCGGCGACTACGCCGGGCCACCAACCCCGCTGAGGGTCGGCCACGGTGGGCGCGAGGTGCCGTCCCGCCGAGATACCGCCCAGCACGACCGTGGCGGGGGCCAGCGCCGGGCCGAGGACTTCGTACGGCAGCCGAACAAAGTGCTCGCCGAGGTGGTCGAAGGGGAGCCGTATGGGTGTATGGCCGCTGAGTACGGAAATATGGGTGCCGGGCGCGGGGATCGTCCCGGGCGGGGCGGGCG
>VXLT01000272.1 GCA_009841475.1 Gemmatimonadota bacterium | reverse complement strand
CGACCCTGCCAAACGTCAAGCACTGTCAAGCAACGTCGTTCTGCTTGATCCAGTCCCGCAGGGCGTGGTCGATCCGCGTCTGCCAGCCCCGGCCTCCGGCGCGAAAATGGTCGATGACCCCTTGGGACAACCGGATGGTGGTCGATACCTTCGGCCGCGCCTTTGGGGGACGGCCCCGGCGTACAGGCGCCTTGGCGAACTTCTCCGGCCAGCCGTCCTTCGAGAGATCGGGAGCGGTGTCGCGGTCAAAACCTCGGGCCGTAGAGGCGTCGTTCTCGTTCATTGGCCCTCCTCATGCTGATGATCCTGTGTACGTCGTCGCGGCGTGTCCAGACGAGTACCACCATTGCTTCGTCCAGAAAAGCCGATGGTGATGTAGCGAACCTCGCCGTAGTCCTGCCGGTCGTCCTCGACGGTCAGCGTGGCGTCGGCGAACACCTCCTCCGCGCGGGCCATGTCCAGCCCTCGGGCCTTGAGCGTCGCCGCGTGCTTTGCCTCGTCGAACTCGATCCGCATGATTAATGTTACTACAGAAAATGGGCTGTCAAGTACGACGGGCGTCTGGTGTGGACGGCGGGAATGGACATAATCCCGGCTGGGCGGTGAAGTTTGAGGAGGAGATCGACAGGAGCCTCTCGACACGCGGAGAACGGTGACTCCCCAAGAGTTCATTACGAAGTGGCACGCCTCGGAGCTGAAGGAACGCTCCGCAGCACAGGAGCATTTCATCGACCTGTGCCGCTTGCTTGACGCACCCACGCCGGCGGAGGCCGACCCGAAGGGGGACCACTACTGCTTCGAGCGCGGAGCCCTCAAGGACTCCGGGGGAGGAGGCTGGGCGGACGTGTGGAAGCGCCACTGCTTCGCCTGGGAATACAAGGGGAAGCACGCCAACCTCGACGCCGCATTCGACCAGTTGAGGCAGTACGCGCTCGCGCTGGAGAACCCGCCTCTCCTGATCGTCTCGGACATGCGCCGGTTTCGGATCCGGACGAACTGGACGAACTCAGTGAGCAAGACCCACGAGTTCGAACTGGACGATCTCGCGGACGCTGCCGTACGGGACAAGCTCAAGTGGGCGATGTCCGATCCAGAGCGGCTGCGGCCGGGTGAGACCCGGCAGACTCTCACGGAACGCGCCGCCAAGACCTTCGCGCAGCTCGCTCAGTCGCTCCGAGACCAGGGCCACCCCCCGGAGGAGGTGGCTCACTTCGTCAACCGCCTCGTCTTCTGCATGTTCGCCGAGGATGTGGGACTGCTCCCGAACGCCATGTTCACCCGCATGCTCGAACACGCCCGGCAGCGGCCTGATGACTTCGCGACGCTGGCGCGCGACCTGTTCGGGGCGATGTCCGTCGGGGGCAGGGTAGGGTTTGAGACGGTGGATTGGTTCAACGGCGGGCTCTTCGAGGATGACGCGACCCTACCCATGGACAAGGCCCAGATCGAGACGACCCTGCAAGCGTCTGAACTCGACTGGTCCAACATCGACCCCTCGATCCTGGGGACGCTCTTCGAGCGGGGCCTCGACCCCGACAAGCGGTCTCAGCTCGGGGCGCACTACACGGACCGGGACAAGATCATGCGGATCATCGACCCGGTGATCGTTCGTCCCCTGCTGGCCGAGTGGGAAACCACGAAGGCCGGGATTGCCAAGAGCATCGAGCGCGCGAGCGCAGCCAAGTCAAAGGGTGCAGAGACGCGCCACCGAAAGCGGGCGGAGAATTTGCTGGGTGCATTCTTGGAGCGGTTGCGGCGGTTCACCGTGCTCGATCCCGCCTGCGGGTCCGGCAACTTCCTCTACCTGGCGCTCCACGCCCTCCACGACTTGGAACACCGGGTGCAGTTGGAGGCAGAGGCGATGGGGCTCCAGCGCGGCTTCCCGTCGGTCGGTCCCGCGAACGTGAAGGGCATCGAGTTGAACGCCTACGCGGCCGAACTCGCGCGCGTGTCGGTGTGGATCGGCGAAATCCAATGGATGCGCCGCAACGGGTTTCCGGGGTCGCGGCAACCCGTCCTCGACCCGCTGGAGACGATCGAGTGTCGTGACGCGATTCTGACGCCCACAGGTGCAGAGCCGGAGTGGCCCGAGGCCGACGTCATCATCGGCAACCCGCCTTTCCTGGGCGGGAAACTGCTCATCACGAATCTCGGGGAGGAGTACGTCTCGACCATGTTCGAGGTGTACGAGGGCCGGGTGCCCCGCGAGGCAGATCTGGTCTGTTATTGGTTCGTGAAGGCTGGCGACCATCTGCAGGAAAGCGGCTCGACACGGGTTGGCTTGGTGGCGACCAACTCCATCAGGGGTGGTGCGAATCGGCGGGCGCTGGAGAAGGCGACAGACGGCCGGCCGATTTTCGACGCTTGGAGTGACGAGCCGTGGGTGATTGATGGAGCGGCCGTCCGCGTTTCGCTGGTGTGCTTTTCTCAGTCGGACGACGAACTCGCCTCGGGGCGACGGCTTGATGGCCGGACGGTGGACGAGATCTACACGGATCTGTCAGCACGCCGCGGCGGGGTCGGCGTTGATCTTACGAAGGCCCGGCGGCTCGACCGGAACTCGGGGGTGGCATTCATGGGCGACACCAAAGGCGGGCCGTTCGACGTCCCTGGCGAGCTGGCCCGAGAGTGGCTGCAAGAGCCTTTGAATCCGAACGGCCGTCCCAACTCGGACGTGCTTAGGCCGTGGATGAACGGTATGGCCGTCACCCGGAGACCCGCAGACAAGTGGATCGTCGATTTCGGCTGGACGATGGTGAGGGAAGAGGCCGCCCTGTACGAAGCTCCGTTCCAGCACGCGCAGGAGTACGTTCACCCGATGCGACAGCGGAATCGTCGCGAGTCCTACCGCCGCAACTGGTGGCGGCATGTCGAGCCAAGACAGGGGATGTGGAGCGCCCTTGATGGCCTATCGCGGTACATCGTCACGCCCACTGTCGCGAAGCACCGCCTCTTCGCATGGCTCGATGCTCGTGTCTGTCCCGACCACCAACTGATCGTCATCGCCCGCGACGACGACACCACCTTCGGGATCCTGCACAGCCGGTTCCACGAGGTCTGGGCGCTGCGCAAAGGGACCAGCTTGGAGGACCGTCCCCGCTACACCCCCACCACGACCTTCGAGACCTTCCCCTTCCCGGACGGGCTCTCGCCCGACAGTGCCGCGACTGACTACGTCACAGACCCACGCGCGCAGACCATCGCTTCTGCAGCGCGGCGACTCGTCGCACTCCGTGATCGGTGGCTGAACCCGCCCGACTGGGTGGAGTGGGTCGAGGAGCCCTCTCCCGGCTATCCCCGGCGTCCGGTGCCGCGGGACAAGAAGGCGGCGACGGCACTCAAGAAGCGGACCCTCACCAACCTCTACAACGCTCGGCCACAGTGGCTGTCCGACGCCCACACCCGACTCGATGCCGCCGTAGCCGCCGCCTACGGCTGGCCCGCCGACATCATGGATGACGCGGCCCTGAAGGGCCTGCTGGAACGCAACCAGCGCTGATCGCTCGACGGAAGACCGGACCACGCATGGCTATCAAGTACGAGTTGCCACCGTTTCTCGACGACGCGGTAGTCACCCGCCAAGTCTACGTCCGGTGGCTTCATCGCAAGGCACGGGCGCATGCCCGCCGTGACAGGAGGAGATGGAACCTGCCCATACGCGTGTCCAGCTACAAGCAGGCCATCCATCGGGCTGTCTTGGAGTCCAGCGGTCGAGACTTCTACACCCACGAGGAGTTGGACTGGTCCCTCATCAGCCAATACGACAACCGGGATAGCCAACGCCAGGGCGTCAAGTACAAGAAGCGATTCGCCCTCCTTCCGACCGTCGATCATGCGGATCCCGAATCGAAGCGAGCGGACTTCCGGATCTGTGGCTGGAGAACGAACGACTGTAAGAACGATCTCACCGTGGAGGAACTCCGAACGTTCTGTGAGACTCTCCTCGGCGCTCAAGCTTCATCTTCGTGATCCCCGCCACCCACCCTGGTGTGCCGGGAAGCTTGGGCCTCGCCTAGTTCTCGGACTGCCGCACTCGATGCCTCCGAGTGTCACGACTTGGGTCACAGTGACGGTTGGTGACTCCTGGTGCTGACGTGCGGACGCGGTGCCGTCGAGGTGCGGGGGTGGTGCGAGTACCGAAGGTCTTCTGATCCCTCGGTGCTTGCAGTCATTGCTGTCGGTTCGCCAGATTCTCTGGCCGACATCATCATTCCTTCAGTGCTCCTGTTCAAGGCAGGATCCGCAGCCCGAGGACCTATCGACGCGCTACCATGCCTCCATCCCAATCCGACCCTCAATCCACTCTCTCGTTGGTGGCGGTGCGCCTCGAGCGATTCAAGGCGGCTTTCAAGCCCGATCCCATCCGGTTGGGCGGGTTCAACGTGGTCATTGGACGCAACGGGACTGGGAAGAGCACACTACTGGAAGCACTCCAATGGCTCGACGGCACGATACGGCAGGATGCGAGGGCAGCGTCGGAACGGTACCATGGTGTCCATGACCTGATTAATCTCCGCTCGCGGACGCAGATCCCCTATTTCTGCATCGACATCTCTTGGCGTGAGCCGGTCGCCGAAACTTCGGTGTCGTACACACTCAAGGTGCGTGAATCTGAGGATGGAGCGACTCCTGCCGTCATGAGTGAGAGGCTCAGCGTCAAGAAGGACGGCGGCGATCCGGTCGATGTGGTACGGTCGGTCGACGACAGGGGACGCCGTGTGGTGAGTTTTGATGATCCTGGCGCCGGGGAGCGGGGTGGCGGCCTCGTCTGGTTTACTGAGCCGGATCGGCTGGCTCTGGCCCGGGTGGGTGCGTCCGTTAGTGATGCTGACAACCAGGCATCTTCCCCCGCAGGGTTCTTGGGACGCCTTCAGGATTTCTGGGATCGAGCCGTGTTCTTACGGTTGAGTCCAAACCGCTTGTCACGAGGATCACACGCACGGCGACGCTCGTTCGAGCCTTTGTTGGATGAGGAGGGGCAAAACCTGCCTGCTCTCTTGAACGAACTCGACCAGGATCAGACCAAGGACCTCATCGCTGCCATACGGCGCATTCTTCCCGACATCCGGGGCGTCGAGGTATCCCAGCCGACCATGGGGCGGGACGAGCGGGTCTTCTATTCGCTCAAAGAGCGAATGCCTTATCGTGGGCGAACCGGCAGGTACCAGTTGGCCGTACCAGCGTGGATGCTGTCGGAAGGCACTCGGAGGATTACCGCGATCCTCGCCCTCCTGCAACGTGACCCTCCTCCTTCCCTTCTTTGCATCGAAGAGATCGAAAACGGGCTTGATCCTTGGACGGTGATCGCGGTTCTGGAGCAGCTCCAATCTGCGGCAGAGCGTGGCGTTCAAGTGATCGTGACGACTCACTCGCCGTGGTTGCTCGACAGCGTGCGCGTCCAGGACATTCTGGAGGTTACCCGTTCGGAGGGCGAGACCCGATACGCTCGCTTTGCCGATCGAGAAGCGGTCAAACGATATCAGGGCCGAGTTCCTCCGGGTTCCATCTACGTCATGGAAGGCAACCGCGAGTAGGGGTGAGGTGACATCCCTGCCAACCATCGTGCTCTTCGCGGAAGGCAGCCGGGGACAGCCGACACGGCGCGGTGATCCCTTCGAGAAACTGTGGCGCGAGCTCTTGGTTCGTGAGTTGGGGTTGCAGCCGATCGCTCGCGTCGTCCCGATCGACAAGCGGACTCTTGTCACGATGGATCCAAGTTCCCCGGTCATGAGTGGCGCGTCGATAGGTCTCGATGAACTGATCCTTCGAGAGATCGAGGGCGACGGCATTGACGTGGCTATCGTGGCATGGGACCTTCTGCCGCCTTGGGATCCGGACGCAGATACCTGCCGATGGAAGGAATGCGTGGACCTGTATAGGCACCTGTCGCGAAGCGAGGTGCTCCCAACAAGCTGGCGGGAGAACGCTGCGTCTCGATATGCGGAGCTTCGAGCGCGCCCGAGTCCTGCCATCCGCCAACGGCCACCTCCCCCGATGTCAGCTACGGTCCTGACCGTTTGCATGGACCCGATGTTTGAGTCGGTCTTGATGGCATGCGAGGGGGGTGTGCGAAGGGCGCTCGGAGTGGTGGGAAGACGGGTTCCTGGTTGGCCCCGGTGGTCCAGGTCGGGAGGACTCGATCGCGATGTGATTCAGCCGGCCGTGAGCGCGGCCAGGGCCAGCGAACCGAGGCCCTCCGTGTTCCGCAAGATACGGGGGGACTTCAGGACGGCGAAGCACGAATGGGCTGAGTATCTGTTGCGCGAACTCCTGGGTGACGAGAGATGCCGCGAGCAGGTGGTCCAGGAACCCGTCTGTCGAAGGTTGATTGAGGTGATGGGGCAAGACCGCGAGTGAGCCTGAGCGATTACGCGTGTTGGTTTCCTGCCAAGCATTTGGTCCGCCTCGTGGATGGTCCAAAAGGCATAGGGACCCCTCCAAATGCCCTCCATTTGACCCGATTTTCCCGCTTTTTCAGTCCCGCAGACCCAGACACGCCCGAACGGCAAGAAGCGCAGATCGTGCAGTCCTGGTTAGACTTATGAGATTTCTTGCCGTGATTTCGCGTCCCGTGTAAGGGATTTGGGAGCAGGAGGTCGCCGGTTCGAATCCGGCCGCCCCGATTGGAGTTACGGGATTTGGGGGGTTCGATGTTCGCTAACTATGTCCGCTAATTGGACGCGGAGCCAACCCCCCGGTACTCCTCGATGGCCTTTCTGAGCCGGTCCTCGTCGGGGCGCTCGACCCCCAAGACCTCCCGCGCCGAAGCGCGCAGGGATTCTGCGGGGTGTTCTCGACGAGGAGTACGTGGTTAGCTGGAGGATCGAATAGCGGCACCGCGGACCCCCGTGTCTATGCCCAACACCCTGAACATCTGCCATCATCACGAGGTCCGCCAACGTCCGCCAACGTCGAACTGAATCTGCCACTCTTGCCGTTGGACCAAGTTCGGTCGTGTCGGGTCGGGAAAGCGGGAAAACCGGAGTCAATTGGCGGGACTCCCGAGCATGGTCGAATGCGCTCACCGATTTCGGGCGCGAACTCGTGGTCCACATGGCGGCGACCGGGGTTTGGCAGGACCTATCTGAATAGCGTTAGCCGAGCTTTGGGGTGGGCAAGACAGGCGCCCGGCTCAGCGCGGCGCGGTGCGGTTCAGCCGGTGGACCGCCACCGACTCCACGCCGGTGTCGGGGTCGGTCAGCACCCCGACGATGCGATCCCTCGTGATCCAGGTGACTCGGCCGAACGGCAGCGACATCGTCCCCAGCCAATGGCCCTCCGGGTCGAAGACGCTCCACTCGCTCGACTGCTCGTCCAGCCGGTTCGCCACCCAGAGGTTCCCGTCGATGTCGGTCATCAGCCCCGCGACCCTCGCGCGGTACGGTCTCGGCGGATTGCGCGCCACGACCCGATCCCACGCGTCCCAATCCAAAGGTCCCTCCATGGACAGCCGCGCCTTCCAGGCCTCCACTTCCGAGGCGAGGATGGGGATCGGCTCCACCGCCGTGCGCCTGATGATTCGGCGAAGGACACCCGTCGGGGAGAACTGGTGAACTTCATATCGGTCTCCGCTGCTGATGTACACCGAAAGGGGACTTCCCCCCGCAGCCAACACCGCTTCGGTCGGGAAGAGCAAGGGGACAGGTAGCCGAGTCGCGAGTACTTGTTGGCCGTCCCACCACCCGAAGGAGTGCGTGGCGTAGGCCGAGTCGACCCTCAGGAAGCCAGTGGGAACCCTGTAGCGCGTGTCGATGACGGGAGTCCAATCCCCGGGCTTGACGTCAACCAGGAACGTTCCGTCCGGAAGGGGCAGGGCCATCGACTCACCCAGGCGTTGCTCCGGCGTCTGCGCCGCGGCGAACACCGCGCCCAGGTCGAGGGTCCGATCCCTCAGGAGCGTTCCTGATGGATCGAAATGGCCGATCCGACCCCACATTCGGTCCCAGACCACGATGGTGTCCCCAGGAAGAACCTGAAGGTGAAGGGGATAGGAGAATTCGCCGGGGCCTTGCCCCTTGCGCCCGAATGCAGCGGCAAGGGCGCCCGTGGTGTCGAAGACCAGCACCCATGGCTCACCACCGGAGAGCACGGCCACCCGCCGCCCGTCCGAAAGAAGCGCGGCCCCCTTTAGCCGCCACAGCAGATGAGCGGGATCGTCGGCCGCCTGGGACGCGCGATTCCCGCCGATGACGATCTCCGGCTCGGGGTCCACCGTCCAGAAGCGGGCGGGATCCCATGCGGGGGCATGATTCTCGACGATCCGGATGTTGGCCGAATCCCGGACGGTCACCGTTTCCTGGGGGGCCTCTCCCTGAGCGGCCTCGTCGCCATGCCGGTCACACGCGGGCAGGGCGAGGAACGACGCCACGACGACGAGGCACGCGGCCGGCCGGGGCAGGAGCGGAGGGGATCCTGGACGTCGCTCCGGCGTGGCGAACAGCGATCCCTGCTCGTCCGCGTCCCTCGTCCTCCGCACCGCTTGGGCTACACATCTGCCGCGGGAACTTGGCGCACGGCCACAGCGAGAGCGTACTGCCATCGCAGTGGGGCGTTCGCGAGCACCTGCTGTTGACCTCATTCACCGTCCCCAGGTTGGTCAAGCGGGTCCTGTCAGAGATGGGCCTCTATGAACTGACGGACGACGAGCGGGACATCAACGCCCTCGAACCCCTGCTGAACCTATCGCACCTGTTCGCCGAGGACGAGGAAGGGCGCGGTCTAGGCGATGACTACGCGTGGCGGCGAGTGCTGCGGCGCGAGACAGATCGCCAGATTGCTCAGTTGATCGAGAGACACTGGGATCGGCATCATCAAGTCAACGGTATCGACACATGGGTCTGGAGATAGGAGCCTACTGGACTGATCCTCATGAGCGAGCAGAAGACGAAGCTCCCGGACTTCCGCAAAACCGATGCCCTTGGGATCAGCCGGTCTTTCGGATCTGAGGAGGAAGCCGGTGAGTTCTTCCGCGCAACCGCTCGAGAGCACGGACGGCAGCGTCGCCGGGAGTGGTGGCGTGAGTGGTGGGCCAGCGTCTGCGTGGCGGCTGTGATCCTCGCCCTCGTTCAGCAGGCGGTCCAGTGGGTTCCTGAACTCGTTCTCTGGATCGCCTGGCGGTAGCCAGCGGATGGTCCTGAAAGCTACCGGCCGGGGTGGCTGAGCGGATTGGAGCACCAGCTGTCAATCCGGCCAAATGCCCTCCATTTGACCCGGTTTTCCGGCTTTTTCAGCCCCGCAGACCCTGACACGCCCGAACGGCAAGAAGCGCAGATCGTGCAGTCCCAGTTAGACTTATGAGATTTCTTGCCGTGATTTCGCGTCCCGTGTGGGGGATTTGGGAGCCGGAGGTCGCCGGTTCGAATCCGGCCGCCCCGATTGAAATTGCCCCCTACCAATCCGAAGACCGCTCATCATGAAGCGCCGTCGGCAGCTTGTACGAGTGCTCGAACTCGTCAAAGCTCGCAAACTCCATCAAGGCCTCGAATCGATCCTGGTTCTGCTTCGCCGCCACGCGGGGGAGCATCCTGCCGACGACGCGCCGGGCGCGGTGTCTGAACCGCAGCCACGGCACCACCCTCCGTTTGCGCCGCGGGAATCTCAGCGAATCCGCGAGCTCGTCGCCTATCAGCTCCCGGGAAACCTGCGTCACCGTGCGGGCCATCTTCCGGCGCTCCGGCGGTGCCTTGATGCCGACGATGATAGGCGCGCTGTTCACCACGCTGTTGGCCATGATGATCCCGTCGTGGTCGGTGGGAGGCTCGCACATCCTGCCGATCTCGAAGGTTCGGACCGCCGAGGCTTCGTCGCTGAAGAGAATCTCACCGGGGATGCCGAACAGTATTCCGGCGTAACGCCAGACGTGAACGAAGGCTTCGCGCTCGTCGCGCGTGAAGTCGCCCCCCAGTGCGGCGACGTGCCTCATCAGGCGGCCCGAGAAGGCGGCGCCGGCCAACAGCACGTGTGCGGCGCTGAGAGGCATGCCGTACCGCTCCCGGTCCCACTCGTCGGAGCCGTTGAGAAGATGCCTTGACTGGGCGTGCACCAGGCGGGCCCGGAGCGTCAGCCTCCATCCGTCCCCCCCGGGCTCCATGCCGCCCGGGAGATACTGCTCGACCAACTGCATGCCGTTGTGCTTGAGACGGCGTATGGCCGCGACGACGAGCCGTCCCCGAATCCGAAACGACTTGCTGATCAGCGTGGAGAACCCCTCCACGATGCTGCCGCCCACGAGGGCCGCGAGGACAATGTCCGAGTTGCGGAGAAAGGCCTGGGAAGCGACGCGCGCGCGCCTTCTGTCGAACCAGTCCGGTGTCTTTCCGGCTTCCTGGACGGAATTCAGTAGGGAATCGGGGACGTCGTGGCGCGACGTTTCCGGGCCGCCCTCCAGCACCCTGGCCAGGGTCTCGTGGATCTCCTCCGGAGACAGGGAACCCAGATCGCGGATCACCGCGTCCGCAAGGGGATCGCCGACGGTCGTATGGCGGACGTATGCTTCCGCCAATTGGGGATCAAGGGCTCGGGCCGCCTCATATCCTCTCGCATAGGCGCTGGGGATGTTCACAGGCCGGCGCGTGTGGGCTTCGTCGTTACCTTCGGCCGCGCATTTGAGGGGCGCTCGCGGCGTACGGGGGCCTTGAGGAACTTCTCCGGCCAGTCGTCCTTCGAGAGATCGGGAGCGGTGTCGGGATCAAAACCCCGGGCTTCGGAGCCGTCGTTCTCGTTCATTGGCCTGCCTCATGCTGATGATCCTGTGTGCGTCGTGGCAGCGGGCGTTTGTTTCGGCCCAAGGGTCTTGATGGTGTCCGCGCGTTCGCCTCGTCGAACTCGATCTGCATGGTTAATGCAACCACAGTAACCGGTTGTCAAGAGACCTCGCCGGGTCTTGGGCGCCGGACAGGGCGTGCCGGCCGGCCTCCGCTGAAACACGCCCGCGTCGGCCCCCGTACCCTCCATTGTTCCACCCACCACTCTCCACGGGGTCCATGCATGCCCATCATCGAGACCCGTGAACTGACCAAGCGCTACGGCACGCGCCCCGAAAAGTCCGTCCTGGCGGTGGACAGGGTGTCGTTCGCCGTTGAAGAGGGTCAGGTGTTCGGCTTCCTGGGTCCGAACGGCAGCGGCAAGACCACCACCATCGGGATGCTGGTCGGCATCATCAACCCGACCGGCGGCAGCTTCCGGCTCTTCGGTGCCTCCGATGCGAAGGGGCTGCTGGCGGCTCGCTCACGCGTCGGCGCCACCCTCGAGACGCCCAACTTCTATCCGTACATGCGCGGCCGCGACAATCTGCGCGTCGCCGCCGCGATCAAGGGAGTGGGACGTTCGCGCATCGAGGAGTGCCTGGAGCTCGTCGGCCTGGCCGACCGCGCCAAACACCGCTTCAGCACCTATTCGCTCGGCATGAAGCAGCGCCTGGCCCTCGCGGCCACGATGCTCAGCGACCCGGAACTCATCATCCTGGACGAGCCCGCCAACGGCCTCGATCCGCAAGGCATGCGTGAAATCCGCGAGATCATTCACATTCTGGCCGGCCGTGGCAAGACGATCTTCCTTTCGAGCCACCTGTTGTGGGAGGTCGAACGCACCTGTACCCATGTCGCCATCGTACGCAAGGGGAGGATCGTGGCGCAGGGTACGGTGGACGAGGTGGTGAGCGAGGGGACGTCGGCGCTGCTGCGCGCCGAGGACGAAGACGCGCTGGCGGCCGCGCTCGAGGACTGCCCGGAGGTGACCTCGGTGCGCCGCACGGATGACGGGATCATCGTCGGGCTGAGGGGCGGCGACCTGGCCGGTGTGAACGGCTACCTGGCGGGGAAGGGGATTCATCTGTCGTACCTTGCACCGCACCGTCAGAGCCTGGAAGAGGTGTTCATCGATCTCACCAGGGGCGACTTCGAGTCGATGACGGAGATCGCGTCATGAAGATCCTGAGCGTGCTCCTGCGGATCGAGACGCTCAAGACGGTCAAGCGCCGGGCGTTCTGGGTGGCGGTGGGTGTCTTCGCGGCGATCAACACGAGCATTGCGGTGGACAACGTGCGCACCGCGCGCCGGTTCCCGGATTTCGCTCACGCCCTGCCGGAGAGCTGGCCGAGCGTTCTTTCCGGGTTGACCTCGCCGGCGGGCTTCTTCGTCGCCGTGCTGATCATCCTGCTCGTGGCCCCGGAGTTTTCCTGGCGCACGGGCAGGCAAAACGTGATCGACGGGCTCAGCAAGGAGCGGCTCTACGCCGGGAAGGTCATGTTGCTTGCGGGCCTCGTCGCGCTCTTCGTGGCAACAGTGCTCCTTATCGGCATTGGCGGTATTCTCTTCAGCCCGAGCGAGGGGGGACCCGAGATCATCCGGTCGACCGACCTCAGCTAACTGGCGGGGTTGACCCTGAACCTGCTCTTCTTCGGGAGTGCGGGGTTGATGCTTGCGACACTGATCCGCTCCGCGGGGCCGGCGATGGGGGTTTTGTTCCTGTACTTCCTCGTGGAAGAGGCGATCGTCGGGTTGATCAGGCGTGCGGGCGAGACTGCAACGCGCATCACCGAGTATTTCCCGGTCAACATCTCGGAAGATCTCGGCGACGATCTGGCGCACTACCCCGAGGTGCTCGCTTCGGTGAACGCCGACCGCGCCGAACGGGGACTCGCACCCCTGGAGTTTCTCGACGTCGAGGTGCTGGTCACGGCGGTGCTGGCCTACAGCACCATCTTCCTCCTGATCTCATTCCTGAGCATGCGCAGGCGCGACCTGTAGCCCTTGGATGGTCCACACGTCCGACTCTACCGGTGCCGGGCCCGGAGACTGAGAATTCAGAAGCGGTTCGGCAATCCCGCCAGCCTCCGGAACCTGAACAACGCTAGCCACTGGTCGAAGGTGAGGCCGGATGGCGGCCCGGAAGGATCAAACCTGAGATCCCGGCTCAGCCGGTGGATCTGCGTTCGCGTGAATTCGGATCGCAGACACCGCCTGATCGAGTGGCCGTCGCGGCCGAAGCAACTCCGCATGAAGCGCCGGTAGGGCGCGGCCTGGATTCGGTCCACAAGCGGTCTTGTTCGGTGCGCGAGCCAGAGCGCGACGGCGTCGACGCGGGGAGGCGGATCGAAGTCGGTACGGCGAAAGCGCCGCACGATCTCGATCTGCCACCACGGCTTGAGCAGCAGCGAGGGCAGGGTCTCGCGAGAGCAGGGACCGCCGGCAAACCGTTCGGCCGCTTCACGCTGGACCACGAGCCAGGCGTCCCGCGGCGGAGAATCGGCCTGGACAAGCCGCCGGACTATGGCGGCGGTCCGATTGAACGGAATGTTCCCCAGCACCTTGTAGGGGACATCCGGCAGCCGAAAACGCAGGAAGTCGCACCTGACGATCGTGACGCGGTCGTCGCTCAGGAAGCGCGTGCGAAGCGCCTCGGACAGCGCTCCGTCGAACTCCACCGCGACGACCTCACGGCATCGACGCGCCAGTTCTCGAGTGAGGATACCACGGCCCGGCCCGATCTCGACGACCAGATCGTTTCGTTGGACGGGAGCCTGAGCGATCAGGCTAGCCGCAAGCGACCTGCTTCGCAGGAAGTGCTGTGAGAGGTCCGCACGCCTGGGTGTCCGGTACCTGGACACGACGAACCATCACGAACGTAGACATGTGAACTCCAGCGCTGCACGGCCAAGATCGACAACCTTCGGATACCACGCTAGCGACCAGGGGTCCCACCGGCAACCGCTGGACCCCGACCCCCCGCCGGGCTACCGTTCAGTGAACGATTGGGAACGGCAATGACCAGACCTGAACCTCCACATCCGCCCGACCTCGCCCACGCGGCCGCGCTCCGCCCCCGCTTCTCCATTCCCGGGACCCTGCTCCTGCTCGCCACAGCGGGATGCGGATTGCTGCCCACCGATCCGTCCCCCCGTGAGATCACCCGGCTTCCGCGCGCCCTGAGCGCCGCCGAGGTCGAAGTAATCGGGGCGAGCAACGGATTCGCCTTCGGCCTCCTCGCGCAGGCCAGCCGCCCGGGCGAAAACCTCTTCCTTTCGCCACTCTCGGCGTCCATGGCGCTCGGGATGACCATGAACGGAGCCGCGGGCGAGACCTGGAACCAGATGCGCGACGTGCTGGGGTTCGACGGCCTCGCCGAGGAAGAGATCAACGCCGCCTACGAGTCCCTGCTGGAGCTTCTCGTCGGCCTGGATCCTTCCGTGGAGACCGCGGTGGGGAACTCCGTGTGGACCCGGCAGGGCTTCCCGGTACACACGGACTTCCTGGCCGCTGTGCGCGAGACCTTCGACGCCGAGGTGGCGGAACTCGATTTCGCGAGTCCTTCGGCGTCCGGCCGCATCAACGGGTGGGTCAAGGCCGCGACGAACGGCCGAATCGAGGACATCGTTCCCGCCGTGATTCCCGGCGACGTCGTCATGTATCTGATCAACGCGATCTACTTCAAGGGCCCTTGGACCTTCCGGTTCAATCGGTCCGACACGCGCAACGCACCCTTCTACCTGGACGACGGGTCCACGCAAACCGTGCCGCTCATGACCATGCGGCGAGACCTTCCCTACCGGGAGAACGGCCGGTTCCGGGCCGTGGACCTGCCGTACGGGGGCGGCGCGTTCGCGATGACCATCCTCGTTCCACAGCCGGACGTGAGCGTGGACGACCTCGCCGCATCCCTCGATGCCACGCAGTGGCAGGACCTCACCGCCAGCTTCCGCGAGACCGACATGGAAGTCTTCCTCCCGCGCTTCCGCATGGCCTACGAACGCAAGTTGAACGACGACCTGGCCGCCCTCGGCATGGTCGACGCCTTCGGTCATCGGGCGGATCTCTCGAGACTCTCGCCGGTCGGGGGCTTGTGGATCTCCAGCGTGAAGCAGAAGTCCTGGGTGGACGTCAACGAAGAAGGCACCGAGGCGGCCGCGGCGACCGTCGTCTCGGTGGTGGAGAGCGCGCCTCCGGCCGTTCGCGCCGACCGGCCCTTCCTCTTCTTCATCCGCGAGCGTCTCTCGGGCACCATCCTCTTCGCCGGGAAGGTCGCGAGCCCGCCTTCGGGCTGACCGCCCGGTACGAAGCCATGAGCGACGCGCGGCAGCGGCGAGCCAGGGCGAAGGACGGTCTGTGGAAAGGGCTGAATCCCACCATGGCACTCGCCGCCAAGGGCTTTGTCCTGGTATTCGTCCTCGCCTCCGTACGGGACGTGGACGCCGCGGGCGCCGCGTTCGGGCGCATCCGCGCCTGGATCGAGGGGACGCTGGACTGGTATTACATCCTGGCCGTCTGCGCGTGCCTCTTCACCTGCCTGGCCCTCGTGTGCAGCCGGTTCGGAAGGATCCGGCTCGGCGACGACGATTCCAGGCCGGAGTTCCGCACGTCCTCCTGGCTCGCCATGCTGTTTTCCGCAGGCGTGGGGATCGGATTGCTCTTCTTCTCCATCTCCGAACCGCTCTTCTACTTCGACAACAGCCAGAGCGCCGGTTACCCGAACAATCCCCTGGCCGACCTCGCCGGCGCCGTATCGCTGGACGAGGAGCGCGCCGCCCATGCCATGCGGGTCGTGTACTTCCACTGGGGCCTGCACGGCTGGGCCGTCTACGTTCTGGTCGGGTTGTGCCTGGCCTACTTCGGATTCCGCAAGAAGCTGCCGCTGACGCTGCGGTCCGCTCTGCATCCGCTCATCGGCGACCGGATCTACGGCCCCATCGGTGATGTCGTGGACCTGCTGGCGGTGTTCGGCGGAGTCTTCGGGATCGCGACCACGCTGGGACTCGGCGTCAGCCAGATGGCCGCCGGACTCAACTTCCTGGCCGGCGTGGATCCGGGTGTCGTGACCCAGGTCGTGCTGATCGCTGCGATCTCGCTGGCGGCCACGTTGTCGGCCGTGTCCGGCGTGAGCCGCGGGATCCGCATCCTGTCGGAGTGGAACATCGGCCTTAGCATCATCCTGCTGGGCTGCTTCGTCTTCCTCGGCCCCGGCATGTGGCTCCTGGGGTTCGTCGCCACCTCCTTCGGCGAATACCTGTGGCATGCCCTGCCCATGGGGTTCTGGATCGCCGATGATCCCGGGCAGGCCGCCTGGCAGAACATCTGGACCATCTTCTACTGGGGATGGTGGATCTCCTGGGCGCCCTTCGTCGGCATGTTCATCGCCCGCATCTCGCGCGGGCGCACCCTGCGCGAGTTCATCGTGGGCGTGCTGCTGGTCCCGACGGCCCTGGGGCTGCTGTGGATCGGGATCTTCGGCGGCAACGCCATCCACCTGGAGCTCAACGCGGCGGACGGCGCCGGGACCGCCGGGATCATCGATCTGGTGCGCGACGGGAGCTACGAGGCCGCGCTCTACGGGACCATCGACCGGTTGAGCGACATCGGCTGGCTGACCTGGACCATGTCCGCCCTGGCCACCCTCCTGCTTGCGACGTGGTTCATCACGTCCTCGGACTCCGGCACGCTGGTCATCACCACGCTATTGAGCATGGGCGACGCCCACCCGCCGCGGCGCTTCCGCATTGTCTGGGGACTCGGTATCGGGGTGGTGGCCGCCGTGCTGCTCCTCGCCGACGGCCTTCAGGCCCTGCAGACCGCCGCGATGGCCGCCGCGCTGCCTGTGAGCGTCGTGCTGCTGCTCATGATCGCCGGGCTGCTCAAGTCGCTGTTGCAGGACCGGCGTTGACCGCGACCGAACGCCGCCTACGGCGCCAGGCTCACCCCGAACACCAGGAACGACCGGTCCGCGTCCGGATTCACGATCCACGAGACGCTCACCGGAAGCGCGAACGAATCGGTGATCTCGATCTCCGAGCCGGCGGAGATCCCCAGATTGATCAGCGCCGCGCCGTCGGTGTCGTAGAACCCGCTCTCTCCGGCGGTCATCCCCGCGACCAGCCCCAGATCGACGCCTTCCACCGCGGTGACGGGAAGGCCCGCTTCGAGGTAGATCGAGCTGTCGTCGTCGACGTGATACACGAGCATGCCCGCGTAGAGTGAAACCGGAAAGCTCTCCGGACCGGTGAATCCCAGGGAGAGCTCGAGCGTATGGGCGTCCGCATTCCGGAACCCGTCGTCCGCGTCCGGGGCAGGGAAGTAGTAGTCGGTGAAGCCGAGGGAGAAGGAAGCGCCGTTGTCCGTGGTGACCGTGTAGGACGCCCACAGATCGTTTTCGTTCGCGCCCGCTCCGGAGGCAGAGATGGAGTAGGATCCCCACGCCCCCACCTCGAGGTTGCCAAGTGCGAAGGTCAGTCCGGGCTGAACCGCCATCGATTCGCCGAAGTCGGCGCCGCGCCAGACGTAGCGGCTGACCACGTCGGCGCCGATCGAGGCGGACTGGCCGCTGGCCGGCGGGGCGGCTGCCGCTAACCCCAGGGCAACCGGGATCCAGAGGAAGCTGCGGGGGCTGAAGAGCTGGTGATGGGATCGCATGGTCTCTTGCTCCTTTGGCTGGAGTTGTCGGCGAAGTCGAAGGGCGCTTCGGACCGGCGCCCGTGTTCGTCGCGCGTGACGGCCACCCGGGTGGCCAGCGTGGAGGTTGAACATCCGTAGAAGATTCCCCGTGACGGGGGGACATCGGCGTAGTCCCGGCCGACGGCCACACGGACGTGCCGGTCGTCGCAGATGCAGTCGTTGGCCGGATCGAGGCCGACCCATCCGAGTTCGGCGAGCCAGCACTCCACCCAGGCGTGGCTCTCCCCAGGGCCGCCCTTGCTGCTGTCCGGCGCCAGGTACCCCGACGCGTAGCGCGCGGGGATTCCCCAGAGCCGCGCGACCGAGGCCATCACGTGGGTGTAGTCCTGGCAGACCCCCTGTCCGGTCTCGAGGATGCGGTCGATGGGCGAATCGGCGGCGGTGGCGCCGGGAGCGTACTGGAAGATCTCGAAGAGCCGGGATGCCAGCGTTCGCAGGCTGCGCAGGAGCTCGTCCTCCCGCTCGATCCCGTGGGTGGAAAGGAACCGGGCCAGTGCGGGGGAGCGGGGCTGGACGAAACGGCTCGACCGGAGCATCAGTTGCAGTTCCGGCGCGTTCGGGCTCAAGGCCGGCGCCGCGCGGGCGGACGGGCCCTCACCGTTGGGATGTGTGACGGGCCGCGCCACCTTCACGCGCGACCGGGCAACGATGCGGAGTTCGCCGTGGGGGCGGTGGCGGGTGAAGAAGTGGCCGCGGTTTCCGAAGCCGTCGACGAACTCCGACACCGTTCCCGCGGGAGAGGTCTCGAGCGTGAAGTCATCGAGGATCTGGCGGCCGCTCTCGCCCGGCCGGACGAAGAGCGTCATCACGGACCCCAGCACGGGCTGATCGTACCCGTAGACCAGTTCGTGCTCCACCTCGTGGACTGCGGTCACGACGGCAGCCCCGTTTCCACGGGATAGTCCACGTAGGCCGCCATGGTGAGATTGTGCAGGGTGAGGCTGTCCCCCAGCAGGTCAGCGAACGAGTGGCCGCGGCCGGACTCTTCCTCGCCGTGCCATATGCCCGCGTCTCCATGGGGATTCATTTCGACGGCGGCGGCGAGGTGAAGCGCCATGGCATGGGGCGGCGCCAGGGGGTGGCGCGCGCCGCCGGGGTCGATGTCCGCCAGCAGCTCCCCGATCCGGCGCACCGCAAAGCGCAGAGATCGGGGCAGTTCCGGATTGCGGATCAGGAACGCGAGCACGGACCCCCGCCGCACCACCATCGAACGGACCCGGCAGTAGAGCTCATGGGCGGAACAGATTCGCAACAGATCCGCCCACCAGACCGAGGTGCTCGACCCGCTCAACGGGCCGAACCGGTCCCAGCTCTCCAAGAGAGCCGTCTGGTGCTGGAGACGCTCGACGTGCCTCCCCAGCTCCATGAACCGCCAGGCATCGTCGCGGGCCATAGTCGACCGGGCCACGCCGCCAATCAGGCGCAGGCGCCGGATCGCCTCGCGCACGAGCGATGGGGGACCCGCGGCCCAGGCGGCCGGAAGGTCGGTCTCGTGGATCCACAGGAATCCCTGGTTAAGGCTGGTCCACACCTGGACCGGAAGCCACGGACGCAGCTGTTTCGCGTTGTCCCGGGCCTGTCCCCAGCAGGACACGATTGAAATCGGCTGAGTCTCATCCTCGACCAGAGTCCCGGCAAGCGTGTAGGCGTCGGCAATCAGAAACGCCTCGGCCTCGTCTGCATCGTGGGGCACGGAGGGTGTAGCGAGCCCCACCACGTCGTACAGGACCCGCCAGCTGTGCGCGAGTTCGCGGGCCGGCGTGTCGACGAGCCGGGTCAGCTGATGGTCGAGCAGCCTGCCCATCTGCTCCGCGCGCTCGAGGTAGCGTCCCATCCAGTAGAAGTCGGCCGCGGCCCGGGCGAGCATCATCGCGCACCCTCCCGGTCTCCGCGCAGGATCCACAGATCCTTGCATCCGCCGCCCTGGCTCGAATTCACCACCAGTCCGCCCCTTCGCAGTGCGACCCGGCAGAGCCCGCCCGGGGCAATCCGGATCTCGTCACGGCCCCGCAGCACGAAGGGACGCAGGTCCACATGCCGCGGCTCGAGCCGCCCGTCCACGAAGCAGCCGGCCCGGGAGAGCGCAAGCACCGGCTGGGAGATGTAGTTGGCGGGGTCGGCCCGCAGCCGCGCGATGAATTCCTCGCGCTCCGAGGCCGATGCGTGGCTCCCGACCAGCATTCCATACCCGCCCGATCCCCCCACTTCCTTCACCACCAGCTCCTCGATGTTCTCGATCGTGTACGCCAGCCCGTCGGGCTCACGGCAGAGGTGCGTTTCGACGTTGGCCAGGATCGGCTCCTCGTCGAGGAAGTAGCGAATGATCGCGGGCACGAAGGCGTAGATCGCCTTGTCGTCGGCGACCCCGGTCCCCGGCGCGTTGGCGATCACCACATTGCCCGCGCGGTAGGCCTCGAAGAGCCCGGGAACGCCCAGCACGGAGTCCTCGCGGAAGGTCACCGGATCCAGGAAATCGTCGTCGATGCGGCGGTACACCACGTCCACCCGCTTGAGTCCGGCCACCGTTCGCACATAGAGGACGGAGTCGTGCACCACCAGGTCCTTGCCCTCGACCAGGACCGCCCCCATTTCCCCGGCCAGGAAGGCGTGCTCGTAGTACGCGGAGTTGTAGCGGCCGGGAGTCAGCACGGCCACCCGGGGAGCGCCCCTCCAGGAGCCCAGCGAGGCGAGCGTGGAGTAGAGGTCCCGGGGGTACTGCGCAACCTCGCGCACTCCGTGGGCGCGGTAAATGCGCGGATACGCCTGCTTCATCGCGGCCCTGCACGCCAGCATGTAGGAGACGCCCGAAGGCACCCGCAGATTGTCCTCGAGGACCGCGAACCCGTCGCGCGTGCGCACCACGTCGGTGCCGCACACGGACACGTACGCGCCGTGCGGGACCTTGAGTCCCCGCATCTGGACCCGGTATTGCCTGCAGCCCAGCACCAGGTCGGCGGGCACCACTCCGTCGCGCAGCGAGCGGCCCTCGTGGTAGATGTCCTCCAGGAAAAGGTTGAGCGCGGTGATCCGCTGCCTCAGGCCCCGGTCGACGTGGTCCCACTCCTCCGCGCTCAGCACCCGGGGAACGCAGTCGATCGGGATGATGTGCTCGGACATCTCGGCGCGGCCGAGCACCGTGAACGTGATCCCCTCGTGCAGGAAGCGACGCGCCACCCCCTCCTGCAGTGTGGCCAGGTCGTCCGGTGACGCCCGCGCCAACGTGTCCGCCAGGCGGTGGCATGCCTCCCGGGGCGTGCCGTCGCGCTGGAACATCTCGTCGTAGATGCCCGGATCCAGCTCGTAGTGGGCGAAAGCCCCGGACCCGGCCTTGCAGGTCCGGGGCTGCTCGCCGAAGCGCTCGTCAAGCGACGTGGCTATCGAGTCGGGCACCGGCTCGCGCCTACAGGTCGCGGAAGTCGCTTCCGTCGTCCGGATCCACCATCAGCACGAATTCGGGATAGGCATCGATCCCGAGCTCGGCCGCGTCCTGTCCCAGCTCCTCCACCTCTCTGGAGACGCGCGCCCCTATCGTCTTGTCCAGCACGGTCCAGAGGACCCACGAGACGGTGAACACGAAGGCGCCGATGCTGACGATTCCGAGCGCCTGCACGCCCAGGTTGCCCCCGGCGGCGATGCTCACGGCCACGGTGCCCCAGATTCCGGCGAAAAGGTGAGCCGGCACGGCGCCGACCACGTCATCCACCCGGAACCACTCCAGAAGCTTCAGGCCCGCGGTGCAGATCAAGGCCCCGATTGCGCCGATGAAGATCGCCATGCGGGCGTCGACGATGTCGGGTCCGGCGGTGATGGCAACGAGTCCCGATATCGCTCCGTTGAGTCCCGCAAAGAGATCGATCCGGCCGAGAATCGGCTTTGAAACCAGGATGGCCGTGACGACTCCCGCCGCCGCGGCGAGGTTGGTGTTGACCAGCACGTTGCTCATCAGAACCGCATTGGCCGCTCCGTCGAGGGCCAGCACCGATCCCCCGTTGAACCCGAACCAGCCGAGCCAGAGGATGAAGACGCCGAGCGTAACGCCGGGGATGTTGGAGGGCGGCGTGGACTTCACGGTGCCGTCCTTGCGGAACTTGCCCCAGCGCGGCCCGACCACGATCAGGCCCGCGAGGGCCGCCCAGCCTCCGGTCGAGTGCACGATCGTCGACCCGGCGAAGTCCTGGAAGCCCATCACGTTGAGCCAGCCCTCTCCCCAGGTCCACGCGCCCACGACAGGGTAGATCACCCCGGTGAGGACCGCGGTGAAGGCGAAGAAGGCCCAGAGGTTGACCCGCTCGGCCAGCGCCCCGGAGATGATCGACGCCGTGGTGGCGACGAAGACCATCTGGAAGAACCAGTCCGAGGTGACCGAGTAGCCGTTTTCCAGCACCGCGCCCAACGCTCCCTCGTTGCCGTCAAGGAGCGCAATCTCGTCGGCCGACGGGCCGTAGAAGAGGTTGAGCTTCCCGATGACGCCTCCTCCCACGTCGGTGTACATCAACCCGTAGCCGATGAAGTAGAAGGCGAGTCCGGCGATCGAGTAGAGCCCGATGTTCTTCAGGCAGATCATGGACGCGTTCTTCGACCTGACGGACCCGGATTCCAGCATGGTGAAGCCGGCGCACATCCACATGACCAGCGCCCCCCACACCAGGAAGGAGTAGGTGTTGAGGACGAAGCCGGTCTCGGCGGCGACATCCTGGGCGGCAACACCCGCGGGCCAGAGCGCGAGGGCTGCCAGTGCGAGCGGAATGCTCCAGGCGACTCGTCCGAACCGGTTCGGGGAGTGGTTGACTCTGTCGCGGCGACTCTGTGGTTTCATGGTGACTCCGGTGGGTGGGTTGGAATGGTGTCAGGCCAGTTGTCAGCGAACCAATCGGCGGCGCTGCAGCATCTCGTCGGCAAACCGGACCGGCGGGTCCGCCACACCTGGCCGGGGCCGCCGGAGCCTAATATCACGAACATCAGAATGTGGCGTCCCGGGGGGCCACGCAAGGTGTAGGCGATTGGGCGCCGCAGTGGGCAGGGGACTTGACGCGAAGGGCCTCGCATCCTTCACTTTGGCCGTGTCCTTGCGGGTGCCGCAGCTGGCCATGGTGGATTGATCCGTCACGAGTGCCACCCGGGGCCATAGACAGACCGACCCCCCTACAAGGGAGATCTCCGGATGAGAGAGCGATCGATTGCGACACTTGCCCTTATTCTTGCGGCCATTTCGGCGAGTGCAGCGCCTGTAGCGGCGCAGGAGATCCGGGCGCGCACCGGTTCCAGCTTGGTGCTGGGTGGGCGAGTGCAGGTCCAGTACGAAGCGCCCAGTGTTGAGGGGCAGCCCGGAACGTTCTTCGTGCGGAGAGCCTGGGTGACCATGGACGGCTCCGTGAGCGACCGCGTGGGCGGCCGCGTCCAGTTCGACGCCCAGGGCTCGGCCGTCCTGGAAGCCTACCTGGAGCTGAAGCCCTCCGACGCCTTTCAGGTGCAGATCGGACAGTTCAAGCGGGGCATGTCCTACTTCTGGCTCGTGGCGAACTCGGACCTCCCCGTGATCGAGCGCAATGCCCGCGTGACTGGTGTCGACCACTGCCCCGGAGTGGGCGGCGTCTGCTCTTTCGGGCAGTTCACCGGGGCGCTGGGACTCGACAACTACGAACCCGGTGTGCTGATGACCGGGCGCCTCGCGGGGCGGCGCCTGGGCTACCGGGTTACGGTGACGAACGGCGAAGGGCTGGGCAGGAAGGACGTCAACACCAGCAAATCCATCTCCGGAAGGGTGTCGGCGTATCTGGCGGAGAATACCCGTGTGTCCGGCTACCTGGCCCTGGACGAGACCCTGAACTCCCGGGGCGAGACGATGAATGTGCCGGCTCTCGGCGCGGAGTTCGAGTTTGGCACCTGGCGGCAGGGGCCGCACGTGATCGTCAACGGGCTGCGCGGGCGCAACTGGAAACTCAATGACGACGCGAACTTTTCCGCCCTCCAGCTAATGGCGTTCTGGTACCGCGCACTGGAGCCTGAGACCGGACTCGCGGGTATCGAGCCGCTACTCCGTGTCAGCTGGGCGGATTCCGGTGCCGAAGGTCCGGATAAAGTAACGGGCGCGGTGGTCACACCCGGTTTCATGGTGTATGCCGCGGGCCGCAATGGCATCGCCGTGAACCTCGACTTCTACCGCTCGGGCGACCGGAGAGACTGGTCGCTGAAGTTCCAGGCCTTCACCTTCTTCTAGTCCGAGGCATCTGGGCCCCGCTGCACGGGAGGCGCTGCATCGGCGCTGCCGGCGCAACCCCCGGGGCCGCGAGCCCGTGAACACCCCCATCTGCCCGAAAACCGCAAACGGGGCTTGCGACCACGGGGGGGGTTAGTTGGAGAAGCTTGCCTGGGCCTGTTCGAGCGTATCGAAGACCTTGGTCAGGCGAACGAAGCCGCTCACCTCGAGGACTTCGCGAATGTGGTCGGGCACTCTGCACAGCGCCAACCCGCCACCGGCGGCGCTGGTCTTCCTGATGGCGATCAGCAGGACCCGCAGCCCGGCGCTGCTCATGTACTTGAGGCCGCTGCAGTCGACGACCAGTCCACTGACGCCCTTGTCGATGACTGAGCGCAACTCCTGGTCGAAGTCCTTGGCGTTGGCGGAGTCAACGCGACCACTTACCGTCGCGACCGCGGTGGTTCCAGAGAAGCTGGTTTCCACGTTCATGCATTTTCCTCCAGGTGCGCTTTCGTTGGCTGCACGAGGCTGAGGTGGTTCCATCCGTCTCGTCGCTCGTATTCGAGCTCGTCTACGAATGCCTTGGTAAGATGAATGCCGAGGCCACCGATACTGCGCTCCTCGGCGGAGAGGTCCAGATCGGGGTCCGCCGCGTCGAGCAGCGGGTTGAAGGCTCGGCCGTTGTCCCTGATCACGGCCGTGATGCGGTTGTCGGTGAGATGGAGCATTACCTTGATTACGGGATCGTGAGTGTGGGGCTCGAACGCGTACGAAACCACGTTGGTCAGGAGTTCGTCAAGTGCCAGCTGGAACTTGAAGACGACGCCCATCGGCACGCCATGCTCGAGACATATGGACTCGAACTGTTCGGCGACCCGCCTGGGCTCGTCGCCGTCGACGCTGACGTCCCACTCATAGTTGACCTCCAACCTTTTCCTCCTCCGAGGGAGTTGTCGGCACCCTGCACTCACCGGCCGTGCGTCCCGGAGACGCCGTCCTGCGCGCCCCCGCCGGCCGGTCCGGCTAAACTGTCGCCCAAAAGCTACTGGCCAAGCGACCACAAGTCCAGAACCGGGGTAATGCGGACCGGTAGGGAATAGGCTACATTGGATCGGCTTTTCGCGCCACGGAACTCCGTGCGCGGCGCAATTCCGACCCTTGCGGCCTGCCGGTGCCCAATCCGGTGGAGGTGTGAACAGCGTGGCGAAGATCCTGGTGGTTGACGACGAGCCCGACCTGGAGATCCTGCTGCGGCAGAAGTTCCGCCGGAAGATCCGCTCTGGAGCGCTCACCCTGATCTTCGCCCAGAACGGGGTCGAGGCGCTCGAACAGCTCAAGACGCACGACGATGTGGACATGGTACTGTCCGACATCAACATGCCGCAGATGGACGGGCTGACCCTCCTCCATCAGTTGAACGAACTGAACCGGGACCTCAGGGCGGTCATCGTCACCGCCTACGGGGACATGAAGAACATCCGCACCGCGATGAACCGCGGCGCCTTCGACTTCATCACCAAGCCGATCGACTTTTCGGACCTGGAAACGACGATCGCGAAGACGCTCGCGCACCTCGAGGTCATGCGCGAAGCACTGCGTTCGCGGGACGAGCTGGTCGCAATACGCCGGGAACTCGGCGTGGCGGCCCGGATGCAGGAGTCCATCCTTCCGACCGTCTTCCCGACGGATACCCGTTTCGAGATCCACGCCTCCATGACTCCCGCGCTCGAGGTGGGCGGCGACTTCTACGATTTCTTCAGGCTCGAAGACGACAAGATGGGAATCGTCATGGCCGACGTCTCGGGCAAGGGGGTGCCGGCAGCGCTCTTCATGATGGTGAGCCGGACGCTCATGAAGGGGACCGCCATCGGAGAGGCCGACCCGGCCACGGCGGTCGCGGAGGTCAACAGGCTGTTGGTAGAGTCCAACGAGGAGTCAATGTTCGTGACGCTCTTCTATGCCACCTTCAACCCCGTCAGCGGCCTGTTGGAGTTCGCGAACGGGGGGCACAATCTGCCGTATGTCGTGAGGACTGACGGCAGCGTGGAGCAGATCGACTGCGACTCGGGCATCGTCCTCGCTGTGCTCCCCGGCTTCGAATTCCCCGGGGGCGCGATCGAGCTTGAGCCGGGTGACGTGGTCTTCTTCTACACCGACGGAATCACCGAGGCGATGAACGAGGCGGGGGAAGAGTTCGGGGACGATGCGCTGGCGGAGGTCCTCGAGCAGGTCGCGGGCTCCAACGCAGAGGCCTTCAGCGAAAGGGTGGTGGATGCGGTGCGGGTCCACGCCGGCGAGGCCCCGCAATCCGACGACATCACCTGTCTGTGCCTCCGGTACGCTCGCACGGAGGATTGATGGAACGGCCGCGCCCGCCGCTCCGGCGCCTGCTCGCGCTGGTGGTGCTGGCCTGGGCGTGCGCCGGAGAGGGCGGGGGTTCTGCAGCGGATGGAGCTTCCGCGGCTACCTCGGCAAACCGGTCTCCGGAGCAGCAGTCAGGTGCAGGGGATCCCCAGGCCGCCCCGGAAGATCTGCTTGCCGCTGAGGGCGTCTTCGATGACTCGATCGTCTTCGGGCAGTCGGCAGCGCTTAGCGGCGCGACAGAGGGACTGGGCACCGACATGCGTCTGGGCGTTCTCGCCGCCTTCGAGGAGGCCAACCGTGACGGAGGCGTGCACGGCCGCCTGCTCAAACTGCAGTCGCGGGACGACCGCTACGAGTCGGAGTTGGCGGTTGAAAACACGCGGGAACTGATTGATAGTGTCGGGGTTTTCGGTCTGATCGGGGCCGTGGGTACCCCCACTTCCAACGTCGCCGAGCCGATCGCAAGTGAAAGCAGAGTACCATACATCGGCGCGTTCACCGGCGCCTCCCTGCTGCGGCGCGACGACCAGCGGTACGTGGTCAATCTGCGTGCGTCCTACAACCAGGAAACCGAATGGATGGTGGAGCGGCTCACGACCGACCTCGGCTTCAGCCGCATCGCCATCCTGTACCAGGACGACACCTACGGCCTCGCGGGGCTGAACGGGGTGGTGCAGGCCCTGGAACGGCGCGACATGGCGCTCGTCGGAGCCGGAACCTACGTCCGCAACACGATCGCGGTGAAGCGGGCGCTTCTGAGGCTCCAGGAATCGCGCCCGCAGGCGGTGATTATCATTGGCGCGTACCGCCCCGCCGCCGAGTTCATCAGGTGGGCTCGCAAGACCGGGCTCGGAGCCGTGTTCGTGAACCTCTCCTTCGTGGGGAGCAATGGTCTCCTCAATGAACTCGGGGAGTCCGGGGAGGGCGTCGTGGTGACCCAGGTAGTTCCGCTTCCCCGCGACACCTCGATCCCGGTCGTCGCGAGCTACCAGGCGGCGCTGCGCGCGATCGACGGGAGCGCCCAGCCCGGCTTCGTCTCCCTGGAAGGATACCTGGCCGGCCGGCTTGTGGTGCAGGTACTTGGCATGTCCACCGAACCGGATGGCGACCCGCCAACCAGGGAAGCGTTCCTGCAAACCCTGGCCGAGGCGGGCCCGATCGATCTCGGCGGCTTCATGGTGGAATACGGTCCAGAGGACAACCAGGGATCGGACGAGGTCTTTCTGACCGTGATCAGGCAGGGCCGTTTCGTTCGCGTTGACGAGCTTTCCCGATGACGGATTCCAGGAAGACACTCGACCACCGCCTGCACTCGGCCTTCGAGTGGATACTGCCACGACTTCCCAGCCGTCTGGGCGACCGGATTCGCGAAGCGACCGGGGGACGGTTCGGTATCGGTACGCAGATCGTGCTGGGGCTGGGTGGGGGTGTGCTGCTAACGGTCGTTTCCATCGTGCTGGCGCTGATCCTGATGTCGATCGTGAGCAACCGCCAGACGCAGGTTGCGGAAGAGTACATGCCGGCGCTGGTGGGTGCGGTCGATGTGGCGCGCAGCAGCGCCGATCTGGGCCGCGCCACACCCGGGTTGCTGGCCGCCGTGACCCCGGATGACCTGGACAACGTGCGGCTTCAGGTGGAAGAAACACAGAGCCTTCTCAGGATCGCGGTCGACGAGGTTTCCGCGGCCCTGGCGATGGGGCGGGCGGACGCGGGCCGCGGACAGGAGGTGGTTCCGCTCGCCGACAGCCTCGCGGCGATCGTGGGGGAGATCTACCAGTCGGTGTTCACCCGCATGAACCACCAACGTAACCTGGATACGCAGGAGGCACGGTTGGGAGATGTGGGCAATACCGTGGACCGCGAGTTGGAAGGAGAGATCGACGACCAGTACTACTTCATGCGGACCGGGCTGCGTGAACTGACCGATTCGCCGGTGCCCGCGTCGCAGCGCCGAACTGTCGCGGAACTCGACCACAAGGACGGGCTCTCCGAGTTCAAGGCGGCTTGGAACCGTGCCACGGCCTTAATCGCGCAGGCGATGACCGAGAACGATGTTCAGGGGCTGCGGGCAACCCGCGAGCGGGTCGACGCCGCATTCACGGATATCACCGACGCACTCGGTGCGATCCGCCGCCGGCCCCGCGACAGGCTGCAGGGATTCGTCAGCGAACTCCGGGACCTGTACAGTGCGCCGGATGGTGTTTTCGCCACCCGGACCGCCGAGCTGCAGCAGGTGGCCGCCGCCGACTCGCTGGTCGCGCGCGGCAACCGGGTCACGACGGAGCTGGTCAACCAGGTTCAGACGCTCACGGGCGGCGTCGAAGCGGACGCCCAGCAGGCGGCGGACCGCTCCAACACACTCGTCCAGGTGGGCGTCTGGTTCCTTCTGACCGTCACTGTCCTGACGATCACCCTCGGCGTCGTGGCCTGGAAGTTCTTCGGCGAACGGCTCCTCGTGCGGATGGGGCACCTCTCCGACGCGACCCGGCGCATGTCGAAGGGCGACCTCGAGGTCCAGGTGCAGATCGAGGGCAACGACGAGCTCACGGACATGGCCGGAGCGCTCGAGGTCTTCCGGCAGCATGCGGTGGAGGTGCAGCGCCTCAACCTGGTCGAGAAGCTGGCCGACGAGGTGCAGTCGAAGAACGACGAGCTCGAGGACACGCTGGAGAACCTGAGGCGCACCCAGCAGCAGGTCGTCAAGCAGGAGAAGCTCGCTTCCCTGGGTGCACTCACCGCCGGAATCGCGCACGAGATCCGCAACCCGCTCAACTTCGTGAACAACTTCGCGATGCTGTCCACCGAACTCATCGAGGAGCTGCGCGAGGAGCTGGCCGGGGGCGAGGACGGCAACGGTGAACCCGACAAGGAGTTCATCGAGGAGATCCTCGACGACCTCAACACGAACGTCGTCAAGGTGAATGAGCACGGGCGGCGCGCCAACAGCATCGTCGAGGGGATGCTCGCACACTCCCGCGATGATTCCGGAGAGTCCGAAGCCGTTGATATCAACGCGATGGTGGACGAGTATGCCAGGCTCGCGTATCACGGGATGCGGGGTGTCGACTCCACCTTCAACGTGGACATGATCAAGGAGTTCGATCCCAACGCGGGCGAGGTCGAGGCGATCGCGCGCGATCTGAGCCGGGTCTTTCTCAACGTGGTGACCAACGCATGCCAGGCCACGCACGTCCGTCGTCAGAAGGAGGAAGACCCCAGCTATCTCCCGACGGTGAGGGTCAAGACCGAAGCGGACGAGAGGAAGGTCCGGGTCACGATACGCGACAACGGCACCGGGATACCGGACGAGGTGCTCGGAAAGATCTTCGATCCCTTCTTTACCACCAAGACGGGCACCGGGGGCACCGGACTGGGACTCTCGATCTCGCACGAGATCATCGAGGAGCACGGGGGGAAGCTGGAGGTGGACACGAAACCGGGCGAATTCACCGAGTTCGTGATTACGCTGCCACGCAAGAGCCACCTCGCCACCGGCGTTGCCTGACCGCCGCCAACCCGTGGAACAGCGTCCCGCGGTTCGGCAGGTTAGGTGCCCCTGCGCGCTCCCCGTCGGCATGGACGCTTCCCGGGACTGACCAGGGTTCTCAAAGTGTCCACCATTCGCGCCTTCCGTCCGTCGCGTGCGGAGATTCGGCGCCTCGCGTCGCTGGCACTGCCGGTGGCGGTGGTGCAGATGGGCCTCGTATCGCAGGGGCTGGTGGACACGGCGATGGTGGGCCGGGTCACCGAAACGCAGCTGGCGGCGGTCACTCTGGGGAATCTCTACTTCTTCGGGGTAGCGGTGTTCGGGATGGGGCTTCTGCTGGCGCTGGACCCGCTGGTGTCGCAGGCGTTCGGCGCTGGGGACCAGGCGGAGGTACGGGTCTCGGTGCAGCGCGGCCTCGTGCTGAGCGTGGTGCTCACCCTGGTCGCCACGGTGGCGCTGGCCGTCGCGGAGCCGGTCCTCGCCCTTCTCGGGCAGCCGGCACAGGTCGTGCCGGTCGCCGCCGGTTACGCCCATGCCCTGATCGCGGGGATGTGGCCCTTCTACGGCTTCGTGGTGTTTCGGCAGGTGCTCCAGGCGCTGGGCAGGGTCGCGCCCGTCGTCTGGACGATCGTACTCGCGAACCTGCTGAACGTGTTCGCCAATTGGGTCCTCGTCTTCGGCAATCTGGGGGCCCCCGCGATGGGCGCCGTCGGCTCCGGTTGGGCCACCAGCATCTCCCGGTGGTTCATGTGCATCGTGGTCCTCGCTCTGGGACTGCGGCTCCTGGCTCCCTATCTGCGCGGGGCGGGCCGCGAGGTGCTGCGGATCGCGGCACTGTGGCGAATCGCGCGCCTGGGCTGTCCGATCGGACTCCAGCTCTTCCTCGAATTCGGGGCCTTCGGCGCCACGGGGATCGCCATGGGATGGCTCGGCACGTCGGCGCTGGCCGGCCACCAGATCGCGCTGAACCTGGCCGCGTTCGCCTTCATGATCCCGCTCGGGATTTCGCAAGCCGCGGCCGTCCTGGTGGGACGCGCGGTGGGAGAGGGGCGGCCCGGTGCGGCGCGGCGCTACGCGGGCGGCGCCATCCTGGTGTGCTGCGCGGTGATGTCGGTCACGGCCGCGATCTTCCTGACGCTTCCGGGGCCGCTTGCCGCACAGTTCACGACCCAGGCCGAGGTCGCGCACGTGGCGATGGTACTGATCCCGGTTGCCGGGATGTTCCAGCTCGTCGACGGTCTGCAGGTGGTGTGTACCGGCGCCCTCAGGGGCGTCGCCGATACGCTGCGGCCAATGATCTACAACGTCCTCGGCTTCTGGGCCTTCGGGCTGCCGATCAGTCTTCTGCTGGGCTTCCGCATGGGCGCGGGTCCGGTGGGTCTGTGGTGGGGACTGGCAGCGGGGCTGGGGGCGGTCGCGGTCATGCTCCTCTGGAGGATGTGGGTACGCTTCCGCGGCCCGCTGGAACGCTTCGCCGTCTCGGGTTCGATGGGATAAGCCAGGGCCCGGGGCCGCTGAGCCGGGCTCAGAACTCCCCGACCATGCCGATTTCGGTTTCCAGCTCGTAGCCGGTCTCGCGCGCCACCGTGGTCCGGGCCAGATCGATGAGCGTGAGGACCTCGGCGGCGGTCGCGCCCCCGTGGTTCACGATGATGTTGGCGTGCTTGTGGAAGATGCCGGCGGCGCCGTGGACGTGCCCCTTGAGTCCGCATTCGTCGATCAGTCGTCCCGCCCCGATTCCCTGGATCTTCTTGAAGATCGATCCCACACACGGATAGAGCCACAGGTCCGGGTGGCTGTTGTCGCGCCACTCCAGGTTTTCGCGCATTACCCGCCTCAGCTCGTCCTGCGGAGTCGGGAGCAGCCGCAGGGAGACATCCAGGACCAGGTCGCCGGTGTCGTGGATGATGCTGTAGTCGTACGCGAAGCGGAAGTAGTCCGTGTCGGCGGTCCTGATCTCGCCCGTTGGGGTGAGGATCGTGGCGCTCTCCATGAACTCCTCCCAGAACATCGTTCGCGCGCGCGCGGGCGCCGGTGAAAGAAAGTGCAGGTTCTGCCACACCGCGCCCCCCACGGTGCTGGGGATCCCGACGAAGTGGTGAAGTCCTCCCAGCCCCCTCGACACCGTCGCGTTGATCAGGTCGGGGAAGGTGTCGAGCCCGGCGCCCGCGATCACCCTGCCTTCGGACTTGAACTCGAGACTCGTGATGTCGCAGCGGATCACGACGCCCCGGAACCCGCGGTCCCCGACGAGGATGTTCGCCCCCCGGCCCAGCACGAAACTGGGGATCCCCAGTTCGCGGGCAGTGCCCACCGCACGGCAGAATTCCTCCGTGGTGCGGGCCCGGTGGAACAGGTCCGCCGGTCCGCCGATCCTGAACGTGGTGTGCGGAGCCAGCGGTGCGTCCCACTGCACACGCTCCGGTCCGACGATCTCCGCGTAGCGCCGAAGGAGCGGGGATGGGGGTGCGTTCACGAGTGGACCCGGACGGAATCGGTGAGGCGCGGCATGGGGAAGTTTCGCCAAATCCGCACGGCCTTGGCAACGCCCGACAACGCCGGGACGGACACGCCGGCGCATCCGGTCCGGTTGCGAATGCGGCTCGCCGGGCCCCGGACTCTGTTAGCTTTTCGTCATGGCAACCCCGATCATCAGGCTCAGCGGCCTCGGCAAGGTGTTTCGCGGCAACGAGGTGGAGACCCACGCCCTCGCCGGCGTCACCTTGAGCGTCCCGCACGGAGAGTTCGTCTCGATCGCCGGCCCGTCGGGTTGCGGCAAGACCACGCTGCTGTCGATTCTCGGCCTCCTCGACTCGCCGACCGAGGGACGGTACCTGTTGAACGGCGAGGCGGTCGAGCGGCTTTCCGCCACCGCGCGGGCCGAGGTTCGCAACCGCGCGATAGGCTTCATCTTCCAGACCTTCAACCTCATCGGCGATCTCACGGTCTTCGAGAACGTCGAACTCCCGCTGACCTACCGTGGCCTGTCCGCGAAGGAGCGGCGCGTGCGGGTCGGGGAGGTGCTGGACCGCGTGGAGATGGCGTCCCGAATGAGCCACTACCCGTCGCAGCTCTCGGGTGGACAGCAGCAGAGAGTTGCGGTGGCCCGCGCGATTGTCGGCCGGCCCGGGATCCTCCTCGCCGACGAACCGACCGGGAACCTGGACTCGGGCAACGGCCGGGCCGTCATGAGGCTGCTCGGCGAACTGCACGCGGATGGTGCGACGATTTGCATGGTGACCCACGATCCGCGCTACGCGCACATGGCCGAGCGCACGGTGCATCTCTTCGACGGCCGGATCGTGGACGCAGCGGAGAGCCACGCGGGCCACGAACTCGAAGAGAGCGGGTTCGAGCTGGCTTGAGCGCGCCGGCCCCGGGGCGGTATCTTGCAGGCGGGTCCCGTCAGGGCACCCCGGAATATGCCGGTGCGCCAGGGTCCGTCCGGTGCAGTCGGTTCATTCGATCAACCACCGATTGAGACAACCTCGATGCCGGTTTCCGACAGGCGAATCCGTGTGCTGGTGGCGAAGCCCGGCCTCGACGGCCACGACCGGGGTGCGAAGGTCATCGCCGCCGCTTTTCGCGATGCCGGTTTCGAGGTCATCTACACCGGGCTCCACCAGACGCCCGGGATGGTGGTCGCGGCCGCCGTTCAGGAGGATGTGGACGTAGTGGCGATGTCGGTGCTTTCCGGGGCCCACATGACCCTTTTCCCCCGGGTTCGCGAACTCCTCGACGCGGAAGGTCTGGAGCACGTGCTGCTGACGGGGGGAGGGATCATCCCCGACAAGGACGCCACCGCGCTCGGTGAGCTGGGCGTGGGGCGGGTCTTCGGCCCCGGGACCTCCACCGGTGACGCCGTCGGGTACATCCGGGACTGGTTCGCCGAGCGCGAGGACCCGTACTAGTTCCCGTGGACAACCCTCCGCAGGACCGTTCCCCGCACCCCGGGCGCATGGGACGCCGGGGACGCGAACTGCTGGCCCTCCGCCGCCGTCTGAGGCTGGGCGGAGGCACGGAGAAGATCCAGCGGCAGCGGGAACGGGGGAAGCTGACGGCACGCGATAGGCTGCACCTCCTGCTCGATCCCGATGCAACCTGGGCCGAGGTGGGGCTCCTGGTCGCGCACGACCTCTACGACGGTGCCGCCCCGGGGGCCGGGGTGGTGACGGGGGTCGGTGTGGTGGAG
>VXLT01000209.1:28520-33734 GCA_009841475.1 Gemmatimonadota bacterium | reverse complement strand
TTTGCTTTTGTTGTTGGGGGCTGTTTTTGTTTTAAAATTTACCGGTTTCGGGTGGGGGGCCGCGTTCCCGGCCCGGCCCCCGGCGGGGGGCGGCGGCCCGGGCCCGCTCCTTTTCAGCACCATTCTAACGAAACGCCCCCCCCCCGCATTTTTTCACCCTGCTCCGGAGATCCCGACAGTGGACTTTCCTCGCGCGCCGGTGACCCCGCGGACCTGCAGCATCTCGAGTTGCAACGAGCCCGAGAAAAACCCGCCGGGCTTCCTCTGTGAAAAGCACCTGAAGCCCCAGCCCTTGCCGAAGCGGTCGCTCTGCATCGCGGCCTGGTGCCGCACGTTCCCGCGCGAGGGCCAGAAGCTGTGCGACGACTGTCTCCGCAACGCACGTGAGGATCCCCGGCAGCGATCGCTGGATCTCGGCTGAGCCATAGTCACTCGCGATTTGAGGTCGTGTGTACCGGGCGCTCGGCATTGCCCCTCAACGGGGTGCCGGGCCCGGTGCCAACCGCTCGCGCAGACCGCCAGAAGGACGTCCTGCCTATTCGCCGGGGTTTCGGGGAGCGACCCCTCGACCCATGAAAAATGATCGGCTGTTGTATTCGGCAGGAGGCCCGACATGAGGGCAGCCTGGCGATGCAGTGGCACGACGTAGACTAATGGCTTTCCGCCGGCACTACCAAAGGTGGCGGGGCTCTCCGGAGGCCTCCACAAGTCGATTCGCGGGCGAAAGGAGCACTTTCTGTCACAATCGCTCGTGAATGTCGAGTCCGGTTGATAGTCGAGCCAGCTTACTCCTTGGGGCCACAAACTCGGGGTTGTTTTCCTTTTGCGGAGGCTGGCGGGGGCGCCGCCCCTCTGACCCCGTGGCCTAGCTGAGCGCGAGCCCCAGCTGGGGCGACACGAGCGGCTCGAAGCTGAAACGGATCACGGCCAGGCGCGTGGCGGGATCCCGGTCGCCGATGAACTGGCCGAGGGTCTGCCAGTAGCCGCCCTCGGCCTCGAGGTCCGCCGCGGGCATGTCGGCAAGCCGTTCGAGGTAGGGGCGATGGGTGAGCGTGATCCAGCCGACTTGGCGGCCGCCGGCGCGCGGACTCGCGTTCCATGCCTGGTGCGTCCAGTAGCCACGGTCGTACGCCTGCTGCCACCTCCGGAGATAGGCGGGGTTCCAGTCTCGCCTGGTCACGGTCTTCCGCCCGTCGACCAGCGCCGGGGTCGTCCAAGCGAAGCTGATGATCACGAACGGCCGCGGATGGTGTCGACGGCGTCGGCGATCTCGGGCAGCGACTCGAAGACGATGCGCCGCACGTCGTAGGCGTCCCGGACCCCGGTGATGTTGAGGTTCTCGATCGTGACGCCGCTTCCGCCGGCGAGCAGTCCCGCGGTGCGGCTGGCGTCGTACACCCGGGCGGTGCGCCGGAAGTCGACCAGCTCGGGTCCCGCCTCGCCGACCAGGGCGAGTCCCGGCCGGGCAATGCCTCCGGACTGGAACGACGGGATGCCCGCGGAGCTTGCCAGGGCGCGTACGAGGCCGCGGGCGGCCTCCTCGGCGACGATCGATGCGAATGCCCGGCCGAGGTCGCGGAGCGCGTCGGTGGCGTTCCTGGCGCCGCTGACGACGTCGGCGAACAGCCGCGTGGCGACCTGGCCGACCGACTGCAGGACCGGCCGGAGCTCGCTGGTCGTGGTCGACAGCTGGCGCACGCTGTTGCGGGCGCGCTGAGCGGACAGATTGACCTCGATCGGCGTCGTGATCAGGCCGATGGTGACGCGAAACCGTTCGTTGAGCCCGCGAACCTGAGCCGTGCGGTCCCGTATGGACGCACTCAGCGCCTCCAGGAGCTCGACGCGCCGTCTGGCCTGGACAATCTCCGGATCCCGCCGCTGTGCCTCGCTGAGCGCCCCCAGGGCGTCCAGGCGGGCCCGTTCCGCCGCCGTCACCCCGCGGATCCCGTCGAGCAGCTGGGTGTACTGCCGGTTCAGGACCTCGAGGGCCCGGGATCTGTTCTCCGCCGAGGTGCGCTGCCGCTCGGCCACCGCGGCCGCCTCGGACTCCGCGGCGGTGAGCTCGCGCCGCTGGCGGATCTGAGCCTCGAGGGCGCCCCTCGTGCGGATCAACTCGCCGAACTGGCGGCGCCGGAGCTCGGTGCCGCGCTCGGTGATGAAGTTGCCGCTCCGCTGCACCCGGGCGAGCTCGACGATCTTCGCGTTGACGGCCGCCAGGTCCTGCTCGAGCTGCGCATCGGTGAGGGCGGAGAGACTGTCCGCGAATCGCTGTCCCTGGTCCGCCGCGTCGCCGAACGCCGTGCGGAGTCCGACCAGGCCGACCGTCGCGCCGGCTACGATCCCGCCCAGACGCAGCAGGACCGTCAGCGGGCCGCCCGCGGCCGCGAGCACGGTGCCCCACGTCGCCATGGCGGCCGCGGCCGCCCGGATGCTGGTCGCGAGTACTCCGATCGCCCGGGCGGCGATGACGAACCGCCCGGCGGCCAGAAAGCCGACCACGGCGCCGAGCGCGGCGCCAAGCTGGGCGGCATTTCTGCTCACCACCTCGACGGACCGGCCGAGGCCGTCCAGGCCGCTGACCGCGAGTGTCTGCACCGCTCGGGCGAAAGACTGGATGGCGCCGGCGTTCTCGAGCACCGCCCGGGTGAGTCCCGCCCGGAGCGTCACCGAGATCTCGCCGAAGAGATCGTCGAGCCGCCTGGCGGCACCCGTGAGGTCGCCGGTGACGACGCCGCCGACCTCCTCGAGGCGGGCGCCGAGCACCCGGGCCGCGTCGCCTCCGTCGCGGTACAGGGTGACGAGTGCAGCGCCCTCGGTGTCGAAGGCCCTGAACGCCAGACGGAGCTTTTCCTGGGATGACGTCGCCCGGCCGATCGCGTCGCCGTAGTCGTTCAGGACCTCCAGCGTCGGCCGGAGGTTGCCCTCGGAATCCCTCAGCGCGATGCCCTGACGCTGGAACTCCTCGGCGAGCACTCCCGTTCCCTGGGCCGCCTCGCCCGTGCGCCTGGTGAACCGCTGGAGCGCGACGTCGGCCGCCCTCGATGCCACGCCGAACTGTCCTGCGGCGAACCGAAACTTCTGCAGCTCCTCGACCGTCACGCCCAGCTTGTCGGCCGTGATGTCGAGCTGGGCCGCCGAGGCGGCCGTCGAGCGCGCCAGCAGCCCGAGGCCGCCGGCGCCGGCGATCGTCGTCAGCGCGCCCCGGACGGAGGTGACGTTCCGCACCATCCGGCTCGCCGACTGGTTCCAGCGCACCACCTGGCGGCGTGCGGCCGCGAGCTGGGCATTGTACGCCTTCAGCGCCTGGCTGCCCTGCCGGCTGGCGCGCTGGAAGCTGGCCGCCGATCCGACCAGATCGATCCGGGCCGCTCCGACGCGAAGTTCGCGAGCCATGTCCTACCGCCGGATCCGGGCGTGGAACGTGGCCTCGAGGTCGCCCGACCCGGTCCGGCGCCGGGTGGTGCGCGTGGCAGCCGACTTCGCCCGGATCCAGCCGTCCGGCTCATCGTCGACGCGTGGGTCGAACTCAGCCAGGGCCACGACCGCGGCCTCTATGCTGGAGAATCACCAGGCGTCCTCAGCGGTGCCAGTCAAACCCGCTACTGAGAACGGACGCTCGCCCGATCATGCGGCGACGATCACGACAGTCGGGGTGACGGTGTAGGTCGCGTTCGCGTTCAGCCGATCCGTGGACGGATACGGCGACACGACATAGACCACGCGGGTGGCGTCCCCGGTGTCGTCGGTGGGGGCGCCGTTGGTGAGCCGGACGCCGTGATAGTCTTTGGCCTGGGCCGACCCCGACTCGCCGCTGACTTGCCATTCGATCGCCGGATTCCCCTCGGCCGTGTCCGGCTTGTTGGGGTCTTCGGGGGCGACGTCCGGATCGTCGTAGTCGACCGCTTTCGGGAACCCGGTGACCCGGCGGTCGTGCCATGATTCCCACCCGCCGAGCCGGTCCGAATCACGGCTGCCGCTCTGTCCCGTCGTCGCAAGCTCGACGGTCATCAGGTTCGCGGTCACCGCCGTTGCGCCCATGAGCGCCGCCGAGGCGTTGTCCAGCCACGCCTCCTCGACCTGCTGGGCGGTCGGCCGGAGTATGAGCGTGTACCGGAAGACGGTCGAGGCGGCGAAGCTGCCGAGCGCCTGGGTCGCGCCGGCGAGCTTGTCGGAACCGGTGGCCCCTTCGTACACGTCGAAGCCCGTCACGCCGTCCGTGCCAGTGATCGCCCCCACGTGGGTGAAGTCGAATGTCAGCCCGCGGTCGTTACCGTCCGCATGGAGCTTCGGAGACCCCGGGTCCGGCGTCTCGATCTCGATGTCGCCACCGTCAGTGCCGGATCGGCGCAACACCAGCCGCACCGGGGCAGTGTTCGCGTCGTCGTCGCGGCCGAGGGCCTTGCCCGTCCCCATGATCCGGTCACGAATCCGAGTGAGCACCCGGAGCTCCAGCGCGTTCCGCACGGATCCGCGGGAACCGTCAGGACTCCGCCAGGACAGTTCTCCGATCGCCCGGACCGGGACGATCATGGGCGCCGGCGCGATCTCTCGCCGGACCCTGACCAGGTGCTTCAATCGTGAGCGCATGTCGTAATCTATCACGGTGGGCCGGGATCGGAGCTGACGGTGACCGACTCACGCGTCGACCAGGCCGAGACAATACTACCGCGCGTCGCCCGGGCTCGACCATACCAGGTGCCGGCCGCAAGATTCCTGAAGGTGACCGACCCCGGGCTCGACCGGGTGGCGGACCGGACGCCCGAACTGAAGAACTGGTTTTGCGAGATCTCGATGCGATAGCCGGTCGCTCCGGCGACGGCACTCACCGCCGCGGTGATAGATCCGGCGACTGGAGCAAGGAGGCTCAGCGTCGGAGCATCGAGCGGCACCACGATGTCATCGGTCGCCGACCAACCCGACGTCCCGCCGGGCCCGGTTGCATTCGCGCGGACATAGTACCGAGTGCCAGGTGTCAGATTCTGGAACGTGATCTGCGAACCAGTGGTCGACAGCGTGAGTCTTGACGAGGACGGGAAGCTCGAGGACTCCGAGAGCTGAGCGGTGTACCGAGTGGCATTGTCGGCGGACAACTGCCGCACGATCACCGAGCCCGACGAGGCGCGCAGCGAGAACGTCGGAACGGTGGGCGCCGGCTCGTCGGTCGTGAACGAGTCGCTGCCAGTCGCGTCCGGCGGGGAATCCTCGTTGGTGGCT
>VXLT01000209.1:0-28510 GCA_009841475.1 Gemmatimonadota bacterium | reverse complement strand
GGTCGTGAACGAGTCGCTGCCAGTCGCGTCCGGCGGGGAATCCTCGTTGGTGGCTGTGGCGGTCACGGCATAGGTGGTGCCGCTGGCGAGCCCGGAGATCGTCCGGGTGTCGTCGTCGCCGTTGACAGGGTAGCTGGTTGCACCTTGCTGGCCGAGCGACCCGACGCGGACATCGATGCGGGTCGCGCGGGCGGACGACACCCGGATCCGCGCGGAGTCTTCGTCCACCTGGTCGATCACGATCCGCACCGGGCCCGGTGGTGTCTTTGCGAGTGTGCGGCCGGACTTGGTCGCGGACGGGCCGTCCTCGCCCTCGGAGTTGGTGCCGACGGCCGTGATGGTGTAGGCGGTGTCAGGGGTGAGCCCGTCGAACTCGACGCTGCCGCTGGAGCGATTCACGGTCTTCGTGACGCCGCCCGGGCCCAGTCCACCACCGGTAAGCGTAACGTCGATGCTGGCCGCATTCGCTGAGCTCACGTCGACGTCGACGGAGCGCTGCCCGGGCGTGTCCGTGATCGAGGGTTTCCCGGGCAGCGCCGGCGCGCCCTGAATTGAGTCGCTGCCAGTGGGACCGTAGCCGGTGGCGTTGCGAGCTTGCGCCTGGACGGTGATGCGCGTGCCGCGGGCTCCGGTGAACGATCCGGACGCGACACCGGCGGCGAGTTCGGTCCAGTTGCTCTGGGTGCTGAGCTTCCATCGGTAGCGGGTTGCGCCCGTCGCGTCCAGCTGGAACCTGATCGTCGTCGACCCTCGAGAACGACTGAGCGTCACCCTCGGCGCGGCCGGACGGGTCGTGAACGAGTCGCTGCCAGTCGCGTCCGGCGGGGAATCCTCGTTGGTGGCTGTGGCGGTCACGGCATAGGTGGTGCCGCTGGCGAGCCCGGAGATCGTCCGGGTGTCGTCGTCGCCGTTGACAGGGTAGCTGGTTGCACCTTGCTGGCCGAGCGACCCGACGCGGACATCGATGCGGGTCGCGCGGGCGGACGACACCCGGATCCGCGCGGAGTCTTCGTCCACCTGGTCGATCACGATCCGCACCGGGCCCGGTGGTGTCTTTGCGAGTGTGCGGCCGGACTTGGTCGCGGACGGGCCGTCCTCGCCCTCGGAGTTGGTGCCGACGGCCGTGATGGTGTAGGCGGTGTCAGGGGTGAGGCCGGTGAACTCGACGGTCCCGCTCGATCCGTTGACGGTCTTCGTGGCGCCGCCCACGCCGAGGCCTCCACCGGTGAGCGTGACCTCGATCGTGCTGGCCCTCGCCGCCGAGACGTCCACCTCGACGGAGCGCTTCCCGGGCGTGTCCGTGATCGAGGGCCGCGCCGGGAACTGACGAACCGTGACGGTGGCGCTGCCCGTCGGCCCATATCCGGCCGCATTGCGTGCTTGAGCCTCGACCGTGTAGGTGGTGCCGTGCGTGCCCTCAAACGATCCCGAGTCGACACCGGCACCAAGGACCGTCCAGGCCGATTCAGTTGCGAGCTTCCACCGATAGCCGGTGGCACTGTCGGCCGACAGCTGGAACTGGACGGTCGTGGACCCCTTGGGGCGCGTCAGCGAGACAGACGTGGCAGGTGGCGGCAGCAGCTGTTCCTCGGTGCACCAGCGCGACATGTTGGGCGCTTCGACGCGGGCTCGGAAGTAGTGCGTGATCCCGCGCTGGAGGCCGGTGAACGCGGTGGATCCGGCGGCTTCGAGGACCCGGCTGGTGGTGGGCGCCGTGCGATCGTTCGGGAACGCGGGATCCGTGGAGTGCTCGACGCGGTACGACGTCGCCTCCTCGACGGCCGAGATCGTGACGGTGACGGTCGTGCCGGCGAGTGCGAGCGAGATTGGCGGACACGGAATCTCCTGGCCGCTTCGGCGGGCCCGCGGGACATCGAACCCGACGACGTCTTCCAGGAGCAGTCGAACGGGGACGGCGTCGAGGTCGAAGCGGTCGGCGCCGGTGGTGAAGGCGGGCGGCAGCCGGTGGATCAGTTCGCCGCCGCGGCGCTCGACTTCGGTCCGGAACTGGACGACATCGGAGAGCTGGACGACGGGGATGAGCATCGACTTGAGATCGTCGATCGCGATGGTGATGGCCGCCGGCAGCCGCTTGATCCGGCCCGACCCGAGCCGGCGCGCGCGGGTGCGGAACCCGACGACGTCGGGCTCCAGGTCCTGGACGGGCATGAGCTGCGCATCGATCGGCAGGTCCGCGGCGGTCATCACAGCGGTCACGATCTTGTTGCGCGGCTCGGCTCCCGTCGTGGGGATCTCCGGCACGTCGAACCCGACGACGTCGCTGAGCTGGACTTTGGGGGCCACCTGGTAGAAGCACAGCCGGGCGTTGGCGGCCGCGGCAGCGGTCCGAATGCCTTGCATCCATTGTTGGAACGCCGGGTCCTGCCATTGGTACGGGTCGCCGGTCGTATGCCCGCGGAGCCGCGGTCCGGGAGCGTCGAGCGATGGCGCGCCGGCCTCGAGCTTGAGCGCTCGGGGCGCGGATTCCCAGCCGGGAATGAGGTCCGGGCCGGTTCGGAACCGTTCGGTCGCGGTGCGCCCGATTTCCATGTTGATGTTTCCGGCGCCGTCGACGCTCACGTTCAGGAGATAGCCGACGCCGCCCACGACCAGCCAGGACGGCAGCTCGATGCCGAGGTTGTCCCATCGGATGAGCGCGTCTGCACTGAAGATCGTCGGCGGACCCAGCGTGAAGCAGACGGCCTGGAGGAAGATCGGGATCAGCTGGTTGTCGGGCGGTCCGGTGGCATACCAGAGCGCGGAGACCGGAACGAGCTCTTTGCCGTCCGCGATCCAGACGCTGATGATCCGGTTGCTGAGATCCTCGCCGTCGGCGATCCAGATCGGCACGGGAGACCCGCGCTATTCCGCCAGGCCGACGATCCGGCCCTTGAGCGAGGCGAGGCGGGTGCGTTCGTCTCCCGTCGGTTCCTCGGCGACCAGAACCGTGTAGCCGTCCGGTGGCACCTGGACGGCGCTGGGGGCGGCCAACAGCCCCGAGGCCCACGCGGACCGGGCACCGGTCCGGGATATGAACCGGGCGGCGATGGAGCCGAGGAATGCGTCGCCGGCGGCCGTGGTGGGAATGCGGGTGGTGCTGCCTTCGACGGCCTCGCCCGGCTGGACCGGGAGCAGGGGCGCCAGGCCGGCGGCGACCGCGGCCGCCACCATCTCGTCGGTGATGGTCGCGGCGTCGAGCGATTCGGTGGCGGTCAGAAAGAACTGGCAGCTGGCGATCGTCCGGTCGTCCGGAGCCGACGCGTACAGGTGGATCCGGCCGAAGCCGATGACGGCGTCGGCGTCGGGCGTCTCCGCCAGCACCGGCGCCGCGTCGACCGACACGGCCGCGGCCCAGGGCCCCGTCTTCGCGCGGCCGAGGAACCGGACCTGCACCTGGTAGGTGTATCCCCAGTCGACCCCGTCGCTGAGCAGCGCGGGCGGCGCCGACTCGACGGCGGCTTCGCGCCAGACGGTGCGCGTTGCCGAGTCCGGATCCCGCTCCCACCCGGGCGGCAACTCGCCGGCGGCTTCGAGGCCGGTGATGCGATACCGGATCTCGACCTGATAGGGCTGTGCGGTCCAGCTGACGGCGAGGATCGCGCGCGATCGCCCGTCCATGAGGTTGACGGTCCGGACTTCGAGGGCCACGTCTGCCGGCGCCGGCACCGCGTTGACGACCACGGGCCGGTCGTCGACGGTGTCCGGCAGATCGATCGTGTCCGCATATGCCCCGGTGGGCGCGTCGACGAGCGTGACCGTGACGGCCGCGTCGGCGCCGACGGTGATCGCGCTGACGACCATGCGGCGATCCTCGATCCCGTAGAACGGATCGGTCACGGTGATGGCGTCACCGGGATTGGTGGCCTGCCAGTCGACGTCCGGAGCGACTCGGTAGCGGTAGGCGACGGACTGCCGGGCGCGGCGGAGGAACGTCGCCAGCAGCCGGCCGGCGGTGATCGGATGGTTCACCAGCGTCATGTTCCGGAGCCGGACCGGGAGCTCGAGGCCGTCGCGCGCGACCTCGGCATCGTCGGTGAGCGCCGGCAGGTCGTGGCGGCGGTAGCCGTGGATGCGCGACTGCTCGAGTCCGGAATGCACGACATTGACCGCGCGGTCGATGCGGGCGCCGATGACGGCCGCGCGGCTCAGCACGTTGTCCGCGCGCCAAGTCCGTGCGATCGGCCGGTCCGTGCCCGGCCGAAAATGGTGTTTGCCGTCGGCGCCGACGACGACCATTCCCTGCCACGCCGCGTCCATCTCGCCGAGGACGTCCGCGTGCTCCTGGCTCGAGTCGATGACCCCGTTGATGGTGTAGCGTCGCTCGGCGTATCCGGTCGCGCCCACCCGGTACAGGACGTCGGCCTCGGTGGCGGCCGGCAGCCCGGCCAGCGTCACGATGGTGCCGTCGGCGTGGCGCACCCGGTGGGGAACGATCGTCCATTCCCGGTCCGCGGCGGCGTCGCGGTCGAGCGGCGTCGCATCGTCGAGATCGACCTTCTCGGACCACGCCCCCCAGAGCACGGGGTTGGAGGCGGTCAGCGCCGGCGCCGCCGCGGACCACGTGGCGTAGGCCGCGTTCGGCGGGTCCGGCCGATCGGCGTAGCTCCACCAGGCGCCGTCGAGCGTGGTCTGAACCATGGCGCCGGTGATCGCCCTCGAGGCCGAGACGGACGCGGCATCAATGCTGTCGGCCGAAACGCCCATCCGCTCGGTCATGTACCAGTACCGGATGTCGGTGGCGTCGTCGCTCCAGCGCGCGGCCGCGTCCGGGCTCGCGGCGGGCGGGATCCGGATGCCGCGCATGACGAACTCGATCCGGGGAATCCCCGAGTACTTGTGGATCCGGTTGGGATCCGCGGCGTTCGACGGTTGCCGGAGCACGACGTGCGCCCAGGAGACGCCGGCCATGAATGGCGCCGAACTGGAAAGTCCGGCGACGTCGCGGAACAGCGAGCCCTGAGCTCCGGTCGCGGACAGACAGCCCCGGACCTCGAAGAGGTTGCCGCGGCGGCTCGCGTAGGGAGCGCGGCGTAGCGTGTTGTTGTAGACGACGGCGCCGTCCGCGTCGACGCTCACCCTGCTCAGCGGATAGTACACCTCGTCGAGGTAGAGCCCGACCAAGTCCTCGCACGCGCCGGCGGACAGCGCGATCGCCAGGTGAACGTCCCGGTACTCCTCCGGCGAGTTCTCCATGGTCGTGTACTGCCGGCCGGAATCGTCGACGACGCGCCAGCCGCGGAGGCCTCCGACGCGGGTCTGGCCGAGGACGTGCTGGACGGGTCCGGACGTCCGGTCCGACGCGCGGCCGGTCCGCTCGAGGTCGGGCTTGCGCCGGCTGAGCAGCAACTGCACCCCGATGCTCGCGATCGTGACCGCGGCGTATCCCCAGAGCGGCAGCGGCATGGCTCAGCTATCCGTCCGGCCGGCCCAAAAACCGAAGACCTGCCGCAATGCCCCCAGAACGCCCAGAAACGGCCTGTAACGCACGCGGAGGCCGAACTGGACCCTTACCCCTCCGGTTTCGGGGCTCTGGCGGCCTGCCTGCTCCCCTCGCGGCCGTTACGGCCATGGCTCCATCGTCTGGTTGTCCTCGGCGAGCTGGGCGAATCCGATGTCGCCGGGGTGGCGCTCCGTCTGGGCTTCGTGGCTCCATACCTCGCCGGTGGATCTCGCCGGCGGACGGGGATCGATCGGGGCGACCGCGACGTCGCCCTGCAGCTGTGGCTGGCCCAGCCGGCCGCGGAGACGGATGCTCTCGCGCCACGCGCCGCCCACCTGGTGGACCAGGATGACGGTGCAGTCGAGGTATCCGGGATCTCCGAGCCAGAGTGTCCGGATGTCCTCGTCGGACGCCGGCATGGACAGCGTCACCGGCGCCACCCCGTCGGTTCCGCGGGCGACGTCGCTGATCTCGAACGGCCGCGCGGCGTAGGTCTCGCCGCCGAACTGCAGCGCGGACGGCCACGTCGACCACCGATGGACGGCGGCCGGCCGGGAGATGGCGGCCAGCGCCGGCACCACGATTTCGGCGAGCCAGGCGTGCGTCATCGCATCCACCGGCGCCAGAGCCGCCCGACGCTGTAGCACAGCAGCAGGACGAGCGGTGCGATCACCAGCCCGGGGACCATGTGCTTCATGCCGCCTCGTCCCAGGACAGCGTCCAGGGACCGCCCCAGCGCGGCCGGAGCCGGCTCGCCAGGCCGGAGGACTCGGCGACCGCTGCGAGCACCGTGCTGACGCCCTGGACGGTCGTGTCGGCCGTGTCGGGCACGAGCCCGGGCACCAGCTCGAGACGCTGGCCGGCGACGACCCGGATGATGTAGGTCCGCGATCCGATCCTGCAGAGCTGGCCGACCGCGACGTCGGCGCCGACGGCGGCGACGTTGATCTCGAGTCGGCCGGCCGCGGTAAGGACCGGACTCGTGAATCCCGTCGCCGCGCCGGCACCGACGTCGGCGGCCGTGCGGCCGGTGGGGATCTCGGCGGTGTTGAGCGGGTCGCTCCAGTCCGCCAGGAACGCCTCGATCGCGCGCTGATCGTCCCCCTGGGCAGGACCGATGACCGACTGGCCGCGCCACTTCGCGCCGCCCCAGTCCGTGATCTCGCGCTCGAGCGACTCCGGAGATTCGTGGATGGTGCGCGCGCGGAGCAGCGCCATGTCCGTGACGGTCACGTGGGCGACGTCCGGGAATGTCAGCAGCGCCACTGGTGTCAAGTACCTGCAGGGGCGCGATCGAGGCCTGCAGGAGCTGCCCGGGCGTGGTTTCTATCATATTCGCGGACGCAGTCGCAACCCGCCCCGGTCTCGTAGCATCGATGACACGTCACCCGCCCGCACCGGACGCACTGGAGTTCGGAGTCGTCCCCGCAGTACTCACACATTGCCGGCCGCCTTGCGGGCCTGGTGCGCGGCAGCGACGAACGCGGCGGCCTCGCGGCGCTGCTGCCGGCGATGCTCGCCGGGATCGGTCAGCCAGCCGCCCATGTCGGCGCGGTGACGGAGATCTCCGTTGATCGCCTGGCCGAGCAGGTCGTAGATCATCGCGAGCTGCACCTGGACGGACGGATACCGGAGGTCGAACCCCTGCCACGCCGCGAACTCCGATCGCGGCATCCGGAGGAGGTGGGCCAGCGGAACACCGATCCGCTCCGCTAGCCGGCAGTAGGGTCCGCGGACAGATCTCCGGCCAGGTGGGCGACGCCGTAGAACCTGAGCGTCTTCTGGACCAGCTCACCCATGACGCCTCCGGAGATCCGGATCAGGACCCGGAGGTCCTCGTCCTCGAGGTCCTCGTCGGTGTCGAGGCACGCGCGCAACGCCCGCACCACGTTGTCGAGCTCGGACGACCCGTTGTCGGAATGGGTCGCGATGACCTGGTAGTCCTCGTCGGACGGCGCGCGGAGACGGATCGTCTCGCCGTCGACGGTGACTGTGTCCGTGCGCTCGCGGCCTCGCGCGATGAGATCGAGGAGGCTCACTGGATCGTCCAGTCCGGCAGCGCGCTGCTGGGGGTGAGCTCGAGCGAGCTGGCGAGCACCCCGCCCGTCGCGGCCTCGAACGCGCCGTATGATCGCGCCTTTGCCGTCAGCGGACCGAGGCGGAGCGCCGGCCGGACCAGCTTGGCGGTCGCCTTGGCGATGTCGCCCGACGGCTTCGGGTCGACGATCATGGCGCCATCGTCGCCGATGGTGTCGATGACCTCTTTTTTCGCGCCGACCACGATCACGGTGCCGGGCCCGAACTCGTCGTGGTTGTCCAGATTGCCGCCGGTGGTGCCATCGCCGGAATACGTGACCGCGCCCGTCGCCGAGGCGATCGCGGCCTCGGTGGTCAGCAGCACCTCCTCGCGCGTCGTGAACCGCCAGATCAGCGGCTGGCCCGCCAGGGCCTTCATCCGGACATACTTGACGGTCGCGTGCTGGGGCAGGAACCGGCTGATCGTGAGCGAGAGAGACGGCACCCCGGGATCGCCGGCGATCTTGAACGTCCCGTCGAAGGCGTCGATCTCCTCTTCGGCCGCCTCGCCCCCGCTGCCGCTCACCGAGCCGAGCCCGGGGAAAGCGCGCCACTTGGCGTCATCCTGCACCTCGATGAGAAACTTCCCGAGCGGGACGGCTTGGACACCCATGGGCTTGAGCTCCTGGTTCAGATCGCGCTCGACGATGCGAGACGGATCAGGGTCTTCGTGGGCTGCTGTGACCCCCGAAGCTGGGCGCTGATTCGCGCGAACGCAACCCGCGCGGCATCCTCGGCCGCCGCGGCCGCCTGGCCGGCCGCGCGGCGAAGCGCCGCCTCCGCGTACGGATGCGCCCGGGCGTGCTCCGTGCCGAGCTCGACCAGGGCCGCGTACGGCGCCGTCGAGTACACCGAGACGCGCTGCAGCGGGATCGTCACCGTGCGCTCGCCGACGCCCCGCACGACACTCCGGACACGGCGGCCGCGGGCCCGGCGCCGCCAGGACCGGCGAAGCCGGCCGGACCGGTCCCGGTACTCCGTCGCGTCCCGCATCGCGCGCTGGATCGGCACCGACGCCCCGCGCATCGCCGCGCCCCAGACCTGGTAGTTCAGATACCCCGGCAACGCATCGATCGCGGTCGCGAGCTCGCGGAGGCCTTCGGTGCTCTCGAACTCGACGGAAATCGCCATGGTTTCGTAAAATCCGCTATCGGGGAAAACGGGATTTTTCCACAAAATCCGCTATACTATGGACGTGGCTGTTTTTCACGTTTTTTCTTTGAATGAAGGGAGGAATCACCATGGTCAGGAACGTAGCTCGAAGATGCTGGATCCACGTGCTCGGGGTCCTGCTGGCGTTGTTGCCGGCACGGCTGGGAGCACGCTTGCTCGCGTGGCACCTGCGTCGGATGATCCCGAACATTTCCGACGGCCTCGCGAATCTCGGGGCCGCGGTCCGCGGCGCCGGCACGTCCGCACTCCGCACCGGCGAGGCGTTGCGCGCATTTTCGATCGCGTACGCGGCCAGCGACGCGACGGACGTCGAGCAACCCGGGACGGAGGGGAAGCCATGAAGACGGAGACGGCGGTGGCGTTGCTGGAGAGTGCCGGCCGGTTGATCGAGACCGCGCAAGAGATCATGGAAGGCGGGAGACCGGACTACTACACGGTCTACGCCCTCACGCGGCAGGCGCGCCTCGCGGTCGAGAAGGTCGAGAAGGCGGCGCGGGACGCCACCAGACGCATTCACGCCGCCCCGTCGGAGATCCGGCCCGGAGCGCTCGTCGCTTCGGGCCGGAGGTGTTTCAGTCGCCCGGGCTGATAGATCGGGCACGACGGGTCGAGGATCTCCGGTTCTGCCTTCAGCAGCTGCGTCATGGGGATCCCGGATTCCTCGGACACGGTCCGGACACGGTCCATGGCCTCGGGAAGGCCGCGGACGTCGTCCATGCCGCCGATCGTTTGCGCCTCCAACTCGGTAAGCCGGCGCCGGATCTGCAGCGCCTGCCCGCCGTGAAGCCGGTCGACCCACTGTTTCTCCGGATCGCCGACGCCAGCCAGGACCCGGTCGAAAATGGCCAGCGCCGAGGCTCTGAACGAACTGGGCGACTGGACCAGCTCGCTCGAATAGCTCGCGTGCCACACCGGGCCGCCGTACTGCTCGATTCAGGCGTAGCCGGCGTCGACGGTTAGGCACAGCCGCTGCAGGCGCGTCCGGTGGGCGAACCGCGGCCGGAGCGTCTCGACGCCGAGCAGGCACGGCGACCCGAACGCGATGCGCTGGGGCTCGGTCATCGAATCCATAGGTGCACGATCCTCGCGTACGCGCCTTCGCCGGCGTCGATGTAGACGTCCTCGACGGCGTCCATCCGCTCGGTGATCGGGGACATTGCGGTGAGGAGCTCGCGGCTGGCGTCGACGACGCCGCGCCATACGCGGTCGTAGAGCGCGAACTCGTAGCGCCAGAGATCCGGCCCCTGGTCGAATCCGTCTGTGCTGATCTGGGTGGCGACCCGGAACATCATGGCCGGCAGCTCCGTTCCCTCCGGCAGCGTCACCGGATGCGCCCGGGCGCCGTCCGCGACGATCGTTCCGTCATCGCGCTCGGTGCCGTAGCGCTCGAGCGTGCGGACGTGACGCCAGACCCGTTCGTCGACGAGCGCCATCAGAGCAGGGTGAGCACCCGCCGGAACCAGCCGAGCTGGAACCGCGCAAGCTCGGGCTTGTCCCTGACCATGTCGGCGTAGTAGGCGAGCCAGTAGACGGCGAACGTAATCCGGCCGCCACGGGAATCCTGCAGCAGGAGCCGGGCGGACTGAACGCCCACGCTGACCGCGGCCGACAGCACCATGGTGGCGAACCGCTGGCCGATCGTGGCCGGGAGCTGCAGGGGATTCCAGTACACGTCGCGATACAGCTCGGCTACCAGGCGATGGACCCTCGCGGCCGCGAAAGCGTCCTGGTCGAGAATCGGCCAACCCTGCCAGGTCGGGTGGCGGCGCCGGCTGATCCCGGCGTAGCTCTGGCCCATCGGATCTCCGGAGTCGTGAACCAGCTGGTAACCGCCCTCCTGCTCGACGACGGCCGCCAGCGCCATGTCGAACGTGCGGCCGGTCACCCGCCGAACGTGGGAAGGGAGACCTGCATCCCGACCTGGAAACGATGGACGCCGGAGCTGAGGTAGCGCGCGACGAGCTGGCCGTACTTGACGCCGGCGCCGAACGCGAACGCCGCCATCGCCGCGGCGTCGTTTCGCCGGCCGGCGTAGGCGACGACGCGGACCTGGTCGCCGAAGTGCCGCTCGACGCCGACCGTGAAGTGCTGTCCCCACGAATCGACGCCGCGAATGCCGATGTCGGCACCAACGGACCAGTGGTCGCCGAGCTGCTGCACGACACCGCAATCCAGCGCGTGAACCGCGGACGAGTCCGCGGTCATGTCCTCGTGCGAGACCTCGTGGTGGCACTGCAGTTCCGGCAGCTGGGCCGAGGCGGGCATCGCCAGCGCGGAGACGGCGGCCGCGGCCAGCAGAATCCCGCCTTGTTGTCGTTTGACAACGGGGCAGCGCCGCTGTGTAACAAACGGACCGTCGGACGGGGTTGTACCCCACTTCGGCCTTCGCGTCGCTCCTGGGCGCTCTGAGCGCGTTTCAGGGGCATCGGTTCGGCGGAAACCGCGCCTTCGTGCGGTCATCGGTCCTGATCCTCGAAATCGACCCGCAATCCGTCGATGCCGGATAGTGCCTGGCGCGCGGCGGCCGCGCTGGTCCATGCGACCGAGCCGGGATCGTGCTGAGGGTCGCGATAGGCGTAGAGGGCCACGCCGGAGACCGTGGCGGCCGCGCCGTATTCGTCGCCCTCCTCAAAGATCTCGAACTCGGCGACGGGCGGGTTCTCCTGCTCGTTGCGAAGCCGCTCGATCTCGCGCTCGAGCCGGTGAATCGTCCGCATGGCCCGTTCCCAGGACTTTTTCCAGTGTTGCGTCGACGCGTCGGGCATCATCAATGCTCCCTTGCGACCCAGTCGCTGCCATAGGTGTCGTGCATGAGCCGCGCGGCACGGCCGGCCGACTCCTGCTCGAAGACCATCGGGCCGGTCGATCCGTCCGGCGCCGACCAGGTGAGCGTGATGGAGTCGCCCGGCACACAGTCCGCGCACATTACAACCCAGCCATTCGAGACCGCCACCCACTGCTCGTGCTCGCCACGAGCGGCCGGCGCGACGAACACCACCCAGACCAGCGGCGCGGTCACAAGCGCCATGACGGCGATCCAGATATTCATCCCCCTGGTCACAGCACTTCCTCCTCGATCGCCGCGAGTTCGCCCTTGGCGCGCCGCCACCGTTTCAGCCAGCGCCGCGCGCCGAGCTCGGGCTTGCCGGCGGCAAGGACGAGGGTGACGGGGGTGCCACCGACGAGCGCCGTTTCGATCCCCGCCAGGTGTTTCCGGACCGCCTCGGCGGCCGCGTCGTCAACAACCATCCACTCGTCTCCGATCGCGAGGACGTTCTGACCCTGGCCCGGGAGCCCCTCGTACATCTGCAGCTGGAACGAAGTCGGATTCACGCGAGCCGCAACGCCCAGCCATCCGCGACCTTCCTTTTCAGCCCGTCGCGGTACTTCTGGAGTTCCGCGGCCACGGCGTCGTCGATGTCCGTCTGCGCGTCGCTGTCCACGGTGATGACCCGGATCTGGTCCTCGGCCGCGAAGTCCACGGAGATCGTCGCCACGGCCTCGCCGCCCTTGTAGTACGGGGCCAGCTGGTCGGGGTAGACGTAGATCCAGTGGCCGTACTCCTTCGAGCCCTTCGGCGGCGAGATCAGGGTGTGGCCGGTCAGTTCCCAGAAGAACCGCACGTCGAACTCGATCGAGCCGACACACAGGAACAGCACGGCGATTTGCACCTTGCCCGCGGGGACGGTGACTTCGATGTCGTCCGAAGACCCGACGGACACCTCCCACGTCTTATCCTGCGACTCGCCGACGGTCGTGCTGACACTGTGCTCGACCTCGACATCGCCGCCGACCGGCCCGACCTCGGCCTTCACGCCCACCTTCTCGCCGAGCGTTTCCTCGGTGGACTTCTCCCAGCCGACATCGATGCCGCTCGTGACCTCGTCGCTCAGTTCGGCCTTGCCCTCGCCATCGGTCGTGTTGTCGGTCCCGTCGAACACGACTCGCTTGAGCGCGGTGGGCTCCAGCTTCACACGGGCCTTGCCCTGCTGAATGGCAGCTGTCAGCACGGACGGGCCAAGGTCGCCCGACGTGCCCCACGACGCATGACCCTCGTCCGGCCCCGGCAGCTTCGCCCACTCGGGGTACGTCGCCCTCGCGTATTCCTCGGTGATGTAGGCGTAGTCCGGGGGCGGCTTCGTGATATGCGCGCCGCCAGACAGCTTGAGCGTGGTGTCGTCCAGGTCAAGCCCCGGAACGATCTGCAGCGCCCAAACGGGGACGTCGGCCATGTCAGTACGCCACCTTCCAGTTGCCGTCGTCACCGCGCACCAGCGGGATCTCCAGATCGGTCTCAGCGATGATCTCGTCTCCTGACAGACCGTACAGCTTCGCGGTTACCTTGCCAGCTTGCAGGTCGCCGGGGAGAACGGGCACGATCACGGAGCGGACTCCCGCCCCCATGTCGTAAGTCGTCACGTCTACGGGCGTCCCGCCGTCGGTCGAAAGACGATACGAGTGAACCGCGCCAGGGTCTCCGTCACCGACAACGTCGATCTCGAAGAGCGTGACAAGCGACCCGCCGTTGTCCGTGATTTCGTGTTCGGGGAAGACCGAATCCAGGGTGATATACACGGCGGCCGGCGGCGTTCGGCTGGCGAGCGGGCGCGCCTCGGCCTGGGTCTCGTACCAGTCTCGATACTGGGCCGACGACTGGTACAGTCGGTTCAACGTTGCGTCGAGCGAGTACCAGCGGTCCGACGTGCCGTTCGCGTCATATTCGGCGCTTAGCTCGCACGTGACGCACCGGATCGAATCCTTCACCGCGGCCGTCATGTCGGTGTACGGCAGCCGGAGCAGCACCTGCGTCGTCCCGCCCGTCACCGGGTCGGTGGACCGGACCACGTCGGGACTGTCCTCGAGTACGTAGTAGATGCCGCTCTCACACAGCATCTCGGCCTCCACGACCTCCACGCCGGAATCGGGCGCAAAGTACCACAGAGCCACGGCAACCGCGAGGACGGCGGCGGCCAGGACCGCCACCTTTCTCGCGGGCCACGAAAGCATCGGAAACAGACCCATTTAGAGCGAGTCGACCGCCACCCGGATGACGTCGGCGACACGATCCACCTCGGCGACGGCTTCCGCCACCTTCTGGATCGCGGCCTTCACGTTGTCCGGCAGGTCCGCGTCCTTGGCGGCCTTCGCGGCAGCCTCCGCGGCCGCGTTGGCCACGTCGACGCCGGCGGTCAGTTCGTCGACGTATTCTTTGATTTTCGTTTCCATGTTCAGCTCTCCGGGAGTGCTCTCTGAGTGGGTGTTCGGTGACGGGTCATTTTAGCGTGATCAATCCTGATACGCCAACCGCCGGAAATCGAAGATGACATCGTACACGCCCTGCTGGTTCGTGCCCGACGCGCCTTCCCACCAGACCACGTAGCCGTAGACCTGGTCATCGTAGCTGTCGTTCGGATCGAGGCTCCAGTAGGTGTCGCCGCTGCGGAGATTGTCGGACGAGCCGCCCTGCTTCTGCCGGTTCGCTCGAGTCGTGCAGTAGATCGGCTTGCCGACAGCCCAGTCGGCGCGGGTCTGGAGTTGCGCGTGCGTGTACTGCGGGTGCACCGGCACCTGCGTCACGAGGCCCCACGTGAGCATCTTGACCGAGCCGCTGGCCGCGTCTTCGATGGCGATGCCGCGCACGCCGCCGTGCACGATGGGATCGTTGTGAACCGGGTCCACGTCGCCGAAGAAGTGCGCGACCAGATGATCGCCCCTGTGGCTGGTGCTGCCGAGTGCAGCGAGCACGAGCGGATCGAACTGTGCCACGCCGTCCGATTGCGGGATTGTGAAGACCTCGGAGCGCGGATACCGCGCCTCGTCGATGCCGAGGTCCGCCCGCTCCTTCTCTCGCTGGATCTGGTCGCGAGCCGCCTGGTCCACCGCGCCCTGAATCGGGTACTCGACGTAGTGCTCGATGTCCTCGCCGTGCGTCAACAGAGGCGTGTCGTTCGTGCGGTTCACCCCAAGAGTCCACGCCGCGCCGTCCGCCAGTTGGTGGAGCACGGACGCCGCGTGGGACACGCTGAACACGTAGTACTCGGTGTCGCCGGAGCCGTGCGTGGTCGCGTACGTCAGGGTGGACGTGGTCGTGGTCGAAGTGCCGTTCACCGTGCCCGTGATGACGGCCTTCAACTGGTCGCCGGCCCTCACTGCCCGCCCGATCGCCGTGTCGTATGCGGACTTGAGGATGCCGAGCACCACGAAGTCGGTGCCACCCTTGCCGCCGATCAGCTCCACGATGTCCATGCCGTGGTTGTCGGTGAACCGCCCGTGCTGGCCGTCGACGGAGTTGCGAGCCGTCGTCCCGGTGTACGTGTCTGGACCTTCCTGCCATTCCTCCAGAACACCTGCGAACCCGTTCACGGTGCCGGTCTTGGCCTTCACGAAGAACTCGTGGTCGCTCAGGATGACATCGCCCTCTTCGCCCACGTCCTCGTCGATCGGCTCCAGCGGGCGAAGCAGGTTCACCTGGTCGTCCAGCGTGTCGAGCCGCGACAGCTTCATCACGAAGTCGCTCACGATGAACGTGCGGCCGTACTTCTCCGCTTCAATGTTGACGGCCACCGCAACCGGGTTGTTCCAGTACCCGGCGAGCGCAAAGGGTTCGTCCGTGGTGGTGGCGGGCGTGCCGTGCGGGCCGAACAGCGCCAGCTCGGAGTCGTCCGACGCGTCGCGAATCCTGAAAGCGGACTTCCGCACTCCGCCGGCCGAGATCTCTCCGGAGATCTGGACCAGGTACAGTCCGGCCGCAACCGTGAAGTCGTTGCCGGACACGCCCGTGATCAGGACCGGATCGCCGGTGCCCTCGACCACGGAGACCGGGTCCGTCGCGGTGGGGGCGAGTTCGACATTGGCGCTGCCTTGCGGCGTCGACACAAACGCGATCTGCTCCTCGCGGAGGCCTGCCACGATGAGATCCGAGGACGACACCGCGTCCACCGAATCGTCCACGTATTCCTTCGTCGCCGCGTGCAGGTCGTTCACGGGATCGCCGGCCAGGGTCAGCCCCCCGGTCATGGTGCCGCCGCTACGGGGCAGCGCGCCCTCCGCGGTCGTCTTCGCCTCGTCAGCGACGTCCCGAGCGTAATGGTCCACCCCACGCAGCGGGTAGTCCACGAAGTGCTTCACCGCGGCGCCGTGCGTGAACAGGGGGTCGCCCCCCTGGCTCACGATCATGGACCAGGCGCCGTCGACGCCAAGCTGACGGAGCACCGATCCGGTCCCGTCTCCCTCGAACGACAGCCAGGTGCGGTCGCCCACGGTGAACTGACGGCGGTACGCGAGCGTGTGCGTCGTGGTCACGGCGGAGTCGTCCACCTCGCCCGTGAACGCGACGGAGATCTCGTCTCCGTCCGCCACATCGGAACCCTTCGCCGTCGAGTACGCAGAAGCGTTCACGCGCACTTCCAGCGCCGTCGTATTGACGCCGACCAGCACCGTGCCCACCACGTTGTCCGGGTTCGCCGTGAACCGACCGATGGCGCCGAACGACGAGTCCTGCCGGGTGGACGCCAGATACCGGAAGTTGCCTTCCTCCAACAGGGCCAACACGCCGGAGAACGTGTTCGCCTCAGCCGTCGCCCTGACCTGGTAGAGCGCCTGGTTGTACAGCACCACGTCGCCTTCCGGAATGGCCGCGGCCAGCTCGTCAGTCAGTTCGTCCAGCGGGTCGATGACATGGTCGTGTGCTTCGACCACTTCCTGCACCTGCTGCAGGGTGACGCCGGCGCCGTCACCGGGAGCCACCGCGCCCTGGAGGCTCACGAGGGTCAGCCGGGCGCCCCGAAGACCGGTGCCGCGCACCGCGGTGTACAGGACGTTGACCTCGGTATCCGAGTTCAAAAACAGGACCTCGTAGATGGCCCCGGTCAGTGTCTGCGTGTCCGTGGTGACCAGCGCGGATCTCGTCGTCAGGTTCGAGTCGTCCGACGCCTTGCGGATGACGAACGAGCCCGCGCTGCGCCGGTCCTGGCCACGGAAGCTCCCGCTCAACTCGACCAGGTACACGCCCGCCTTGACCGTGAAGTCCGCGCTGCCGTCCGTCACGCCCGAGAGTATCCCGCCGGCGCCGTGCACGGTCGTCGGATCGGACACGTTCACTTCCAGTTCGTGATCGGCGTCTCCGGCGGTCGATCCGTCCGCCACGTTCGCGAAGGTGATCGATTCTGCGGTGGCGTCGACCGGGCTCGCATCACCGGATGGCGCGGCCACGGCTTCCACCGCGGTGGCGTCGCTCTTGACGGCCAGAAACTTCCCGCCCTGGTCGGCGAGTGCGGGAGCCATGCGGGCCAGTACCTCGGCTGCAAGATCGGAAAGCCCCCACTCGACGGGCGTCGAGATCCAAACGCCGGCACTGTCCACCTGGACGATGCGTCCGGCCTCTTGCGCGTTCGTGGCCGGCAGCATCCGGGCAAGCACTGCGTTGGCCAGCGCGCCGAGCGATACGATGCCCGCGCCGAGATCGCCGTCGTACAGCGTGTCGGACGGGTGGACGTGCTTCTCGACGGCGATCGACAGGATGAACGACGTGAACCGGCCGAACTCGGGATCGCCCGCATCGGAGTTTACGCGGTAGTAGTCGTGCGTCGAGTCCTCGGGGGTCTCCGCCTCGTGGTGGAAGGAGGTGAAGTGCTGGTCTCCGGATTCGTCGGTGCGGGTCATCCGGTAGTCGGAGATGTCCGCGCCCTGCGGCACACGGATGAAGATCCAGCCCTTGCCCTGGGCGGCGAAGGTTGCAGGCCACCCGCCATCCGGTGGCGTCACCTTGTTCGACTGGTACGTACCGGACGAGTAGTCGTCGTCCAGCACGTAGTCGATCCTCGCGTCGTCGGCCAGCGCCCACTCCGGCGCGTCGGTGTTGTCGTGCAGGTCACGGGTCACCGATTGCAGCAGCGACACGAGGTCGCCGAGCGTATCGATCAGCTCCTCGTTTCTGTCCGCCTTCGCCCGAGCCGCGGCAGCGGCAGCGCGCGCAACAGCATCCGCCGCCGCGCCACCAAGCTGGGACCAGTACGATTCCCAATCGCTTCCCGCTCCCGGCTCCGTCACCGCCGCCGGTTGGCCGGCCGTGGACTGGATGCAGACGTACCACGCATCGGCGTTCTCGACAGCTGCCCGCACGGCGTACGTACGGTCGCCCCACGCGGTCCTGCCGCCGTCGAGGTACAGCGGGAAGATGCTGGCTCCGGCTGGAAGCTGGGCAACCTCGAGGCGGCCGGTGATGTCGGTGAATGCGATGGCGCCGCCGCGCTCCAGCACGGCGGCCAGCACCGTCACCGGGTCCGGCGCGGGCTCGTCATCCGTCGCGGGCGGCAGGACCACCACCCGCGCCGACTCGGGGACGCTGTCGAGGTGGTCGAGCGCCGCGACGTCACGCCGGCGGGCCATCAGCTACGCTCCATAGAACAGCTGAGCCCCATGCCACGTCAGAAACAGGTCCTGGCCGTAGTCCAGGATGTAGCCGCCGGGCGCCGGCACGCGCTGTCCCTCGCCCTCGACCTCGAGCTGCAGGTAGCGCCCCCAGGGGACCGGCGGCTCCGTCACGCTCACGATGCGGCGCTGGATCGAGTCGTGGTCGACGAGCACGTACTTGCCCGGGGTCGCGCCCAGGAGGAACTCGAGGCCTCCGTGACGCACGATCTCGTACCGCGTGGTGGTCACGCCGGTCAGGCGGGCGTCCGTCTCGACCAGCGTGCCGCTCTCGCGCGCCAGGGAGCCGTTGCACGGGATCGCGGGCCCGCGTACGGCCCGGCGGCCGCCGGCGTCGTCGACGGCCTCCTCGAGCCGATGCAGCGTCATCGGCAGCCAGGTCCTGCCGGCTTCCATCGTCACGCAACCACCTCGGCGTCCCTGAGCGTGTTGGTGAGCGTCGTGACGGCGTGCAGCGGCCCCCACTCGCCCTTGCGGCCGTAGTAGAAATCCTTCGCGACCAGCACGATCACCCGCGCCGCGGTCCCGGCCGACGGCTGGTCCGGGTCCCACCCCTCCGTCACCTCGGCCGCCAGTCGCGCCATGTCACGGACCGGCCAGCCGTCGGCGGCAGGGTAGACGGTGACGCTGCCCGTCCGGGTCGATCGATCCTGGGTCCAGCCGGCGAGTCCTCGCGGCGGCTGCGAGCTGTCCGGATCCCGCTGTCCCCACCATCCGAGCTGCTTCACCTCCTGCACGAACCGGCTTCGGCGCATCCGGATGGCGTCGAGCTCACCGACGCCGCGAAGCGACACCAGGCGCCAGTACGTGCGGTCCAGCAGCGAGACGCCGAGCTGCTGGCTCAGCCAGTCGGCGGCCGCCGCGATCTGGTCGGTGAGCCTGAGATCGGTGTCGACGCCGGCGTCGGGTTCCGCGTCCGGACCGGGCAGAAACAGCTCGCGTCTCAGCTGCTCCGTCGACACGATGTCCGTCGCGGTCCGGGCCATCGGGGTTCAGGGCCGGCCGGGAACGGTAGGCCCGACCTGCCGCTTACGCCCGCCCGGGCTGGACAACGTGACCCCATACCCCGGTTTCGCTCCGGTACTCACTTCCCGTCCGGCCCCTGGCCCCGTCAGTTGTTCGCCGCCCAGAGCGCCGCGTACGCGTCCGTGGCGTCGGCTGGTTTGTTGTTCGCCACCGCCTGGCCGTCGGCCCGGACGCTCTTCGGGATCCGCACCTTGGCGTCCCGGTGCATGAACCCGACGATCCGGATCGCGAAGTTGGTCCCCGGACCGGAGTCGTCGAACCGGCGGATGATCGGAGCGCCCGTGCCGGCGTTCCGGATTCCGAACGCCCGGAAGTTGCCGAAGACCCCCATCGGCTTGTTCTTCGCGAGAACGGGCCACGAACCGGCGATCGAGAACGGATAGCCCAGGATCGTGCCCGGACCCATGCCGCTGACCGACGGCAGCCAGAGCGGCCGGTCGTCGCCGTCCTTGAGCAGCCGGAGCTCGAGCAACAGGCCGTCGGCGAGAATGAAGCCGGTGCGGCCGGCGCCGGCCAGCATCGTGGTGTCGCCGTCCGCCATCATCGTGGCCATCTGGGCCGACGCCTCCTCGCGGTAGCCGACCGGGACACTGTGAAGCCAGTTCACCAGGTCCGGAAAACCGTTGAACTTGAGATTGAGCGCTGCCGTCGCGCCCGACACCGTGAACCCCTTCTTCGCCGTCTCGATGATGCCCTCGACGCCCTCCGTCTGGTCGCCGTTCGTGAACGCGTTGTCCCACGCCCGGCCGAGACGGGCCGTGACCTTCTCCGTCAGGTCGACGACGAGGTTGAACGGGCTGGCCGACAGCATCTCCTGGCTGTAGTCGATGTACTTGCTGTTCGACCGGACGGCCTTGAACTGCACCCCGTCGTACTCGGTGTCTTCCTCGTCGGTGTCGGTCTGCTGCTTGCCGATGACGCCCGTCACGCCCGTGTCGTCGGCGTTCGGCTCGATCGCGTCCAGATACCCGAGCTCCTCGAACTGGCGTCCCATGTTGGCGACGCCACCGTAGTACTTCACCGCGTTCGCCACTCCAGCGATCCCCGTCGTCGGAAGCGCCCCGCCGCCGGCCCCGGTGCCGGTGTCGATGTCTGACGCGACGCGCGCCGCTGTCGGTCCGGGGACCCGGAACACGGGCTCCGTCGGCATCCGCTCGTCCTCGAGGAGGTCCCCGTAGGCGGCCAGGTCGATCGCATTCTTGAACCGGCCCTCGGACACGCCCTCGGTCAGCAGCAGCTCCCGCTCCGCTTCCTCCAGGGCGCCGAGGCCCTCGAGCATGAACCGGGCCATCGCCGGCACGTGCGACGAGCGTTTGACCGGCTTCCTCGGCGCCGAGGCCTCGAGATCCCTCAGCCGGGGACGGAGTTCGCCGAGCTCGCGCTGGATCTGGAGGTGGGTGGTCTGACCGATCTGGTACTTCTTCCAGAGCGCGTCGTCGGTCCGGATCGCGTCGTCGGCTGCAAGCTGGTGCAGCTTGTCGGAGATCTCCGCATACCGCCTCTCGAGCGTCGACACCTGGTCGGCGAGATCGAGGTGTTCCTGGTGGTCGTAGGCGCGCATTTCTAGCTCCCTATGCCGATGGTGAGGGCGGGCACGACCGTGTCCGGGCGCATCCCGCGGTGATGGTTGTCATTTGACAATGTGCCGGGCTCCGCGTCCGGGTCCGGTGGCGGATCCGGAGGGCTGTCGTCGTCGCCGTCGTCAGGATCCGGAGGGTCCGGCGGATCGCCGGCGTCGTCCTCGGCCTCGAAGATCACGTCGCACAACCCCAGATCGACGGCGGAGCTCGCGCTCAGCCATATGTCACGGTCCTTGCCGAGCAGCTCCGCAGCCTTCTGCTCGCCGATCCGGCGGCTGTAGGCCCGGACGGAGGCCTTCGTGATCTCGTCGAGGCTCGAGGCGAAGTCCCGCAGCGTCGCCGCGGTCCCGTACGCCAGCATTCGCGGCTGGTGGATCATCACGGTGGCGAGCTGCTCGATCGCAATCTCGTCGCACAGCGCCATCACCACCGTCGCGGCCGACCAGCTGGCTCCCTCGACGAGCGCGTCGATCGTCGGCACGCCGTTCTGGCGGGCCCGGATCATCTCGGTCCGGATCCGCGCGGCCTCCGTGACCGACCCGCCCGGGGAGTCGATCAGCACCAGCACGGGCTTGTTCCCCTCGGCGGCGGGCGCGATCTCCTGGGCAAAGGACGCGCCGCTCACGGCCTCGTCCCCGTCCTCCTCGAACCAGCGCTGCACGCCGGCGCTCACGATCGGGCCGCGGAGCCGGACCGTAACGACGTCGTCGCCGGGTTTCGGGAACGCCACGGGACCGGCCTGGCGTTCCACGCCCCAGCGCTCGAGCAGCTCCGGCGGCCCCACGTGGGCGCGCCACCACTTGAGGATCCGGTCGTTCACGGCCGGCCCTCCAGCATTCGCGCGACCCGGCTGCCGTTGCCGTTCATGTCGGCCTTGACCTCCAGGCTCCGCACCTGAACGCTCCGGACCGTCTCGCCTTCGGGCATCTCCGCCCGGAGTCCGACCAGCGTCCGGACCTCTTCCTTCGTCGTCGCCTCGGCCGTGATCAGCATCTGGGCGAGCTTCGACATGGACTCGGCGTCGCCGCGGAGCAGGTCGTAGTCGTCGATGTCGAACCGCTGGCCGGCCGGCAGCAGCCGGAAGGCGAGCGGGTCGAGCACGTTGTCGAGATGCTGGCGGAACCCGAACCGGTAGGCCAGCCGCGCGAGCTCCTCGATCCCGGAGCCCCATGACGTGATCTGCTCGCCGTACAGCGGCGCCGGCAGTCCGTACACCCGGGTGCAATCGCGCGACTGGTAGACACGCAGCAGCTCGACGTCCTTGTTGTGCGCCGGGTCGACCTCCTGGGCCTCGACCTTCGTCCCTTCCTTCACCACGGCCGGCGACTGGTCGTTGCCGGCCCGGATGAACTCCTCGGCCGTCGCCTTCATGGCCTCGTCGGTGCTGCCGTGCGGCATCGTGATGATGGTCCTTGCCTGCAGCGCCCCCTCGGGACCGCCCTCGAAAAACCGGCGGACGTACTGGTCCGACTTGAGGCCGAGGTCGATCGTCGGCCACAGCAGCACCAGCGGCGACGCGGCCAGATCATCGGTCCCCGAGCCGTCGAGCGACATCGCGAGGCCCGGATACCGCGGCAGCGGCCACCGGATATGAATGACGTTCGCAGCCCCCACCGTGCGCGGACGGCCGGCCACCGTCCCCTGGTACACCCGCCGGCCCGATCGCGACGGCAGGACCTGCAGGTCCCAGGGGTCCATGCGCTGCAGCCTCGACGGCATTCCGTCGGCGCCGCGCACGATCTCGTGGATCGAGTTCCCGGCGACCAGATAGTCGACCAGCGCCTGGGTCCAGTACTGGGTGGGGGACAACACGTCGTCGGGCCCGTCACGCACCAGGCGCAGCGCCCGGCGGGACCGCGGCGTGTCGACCACGCGGTTCTCCCGGTCGACGACCCTCAGCGTCGGTCCCGTCGCCAGCTGGGCCACCACCTGGCTGATCAGCGCGACGCACCGGTGCAGCGGCGCGTACGCGAGCGCCTGCTGCAGGTTCGCGATGCCGCCCCAGACCGCCAGCGACTCCACCGGCTGCTCGGACGGCGGCTTGTGCACCGCGGACGGGGAGTCCGATGTCTCCGGCGAGGGCGCCCCGCGCCGGAACGCGACCGATAGGCGGTCGAGGAGCTTCAACCGACGACGTAGCCCATGAGCGAGTCGACCGACTTGCCGACCAGCTTCCGGAGCTCCGTGAAATCGCGCCGGGCCGTATCCTCCGTGACGTCGCCCTGCAACGCCAGGACCTGGAGATCGGCGCCGTTGATCAGCGTGTCCAGGCCGGCGAGCCGCCGGGCCCAGGCCTCCATCGTCCTCTTCGTCGGCTTGCGGACCGCCGACGTGCCGGGGGAGACATCGATCGCCGCGAGGGCCTCACGGGCCGTGGTCTCGCCGCACCGCAGGATCGCGGCCACCTCGATCGGATCGGTGACCCCGACGTCGGCGAGCCGGCGGGCCGCGCGGATGCGTTCGTCAGGACCTGACGGCTTCCGGTGCGCGAACTCGAGTGCCAGACGGCCGATCGCCGCTTCTTCGCCGGCGGGATCGGAGTCGCCGGTCACCGGTTCGAACCGGTCCTTCCCCATGTCGTCGCTCATGGACGGGAATCTTACGCCACGTACTCGCCGGCCACAAGTCGCCGAGCGCTGTAGACGGTCGTCCCGGTGGCGATCTCCGGAGGCTCGTCGAGGCCGGCGGTTCCCGTCGCCATGATGGCGGCGAGCATCGGGTCGATCTTCACCTTCGAGTTGATTCGCGTGGTCGTCTTGTTCCGCTTGCCGTCCTGGATGATCCGGATCCCCTGGGCCGCCATCCTCAGCACCGGGTTCCGGACGATCGAGATCCGGCCGTTGAGCAGCAGGTCCTCCATGAGCTCGATCGACAGCGGCATCGCCGGCGCGCGGTTCGCCGCCGCCTTCGCGCTGATCGCGTACCCCTGGGGATGCGGCAGTGCGCGGATGGTCCCGGGCGGCAGGTAGGCGCCGGGCTCCGTCTTCTCGAGCAGCAGCCCGTACGGCCGCACCTCCCGGGCGAACTGGCCGATCCGCCAGGGGTCGTAGGCCAGCGCGTGGATCCCGGGCGACTCCGCCTTCCCCTGGATCCACGCCATCGGGTAGGTCCAGTCGATGATCTCGCCCGGCGTCGCGTGGATCCAGCCGTGCTCGACCCACTGGAGCCAGGGCGTCCGTTCGGCCCTGGAGCGCTCGTCGAGCCCCACCGACGGAATCCACGCGATCGTCTCGAGCACGTAGCGGTCGTCCGAATCCGTCGGGTCCCGCCACACCGCGGCCGCGGCCGTCAGGTCCCGGCGATCCGACAGATCGAGCCCGAGCCAGCACTTCTCCTCGGCGCACCAGTCCGGCAGCTCGTCGATCCACGCCGCGTCCCAGTGCCGCATGTCCATCCACGACTCGAACCCGCCGTCCGGCCACCGGCCCATGTTCAGCCGGAGGAAGTGCACCCGGGCGGCCGCGCTGGTGCGCGCCCGGGCGGCCTCGGACCGCAGGTAGCGGAGTTTCGGGGTCGTCGGCAGCGACGGGTTCGCCTTCGGCCACAGATCCTCGTTTTCCCAGTCGTCGTCCTTCTCGAGCTCGAAGATCACGGGGAAGACATCGTCGCGCTCCTCATCGCCCAGCGCGATCCTCCGGCCGGACTCCGTTTCGTCCCACGCGATTCCCACCATCTCCGCACCCGCGTTCGTCGCCATGAGCAGCATCGGCTGCCGGCGCGCCTTCATCGAGGACCTGATCATCTTCACCAGGTCGTCGCCCGGGTGCTCGTGCAGCTCGTCGATGATCGCCGCGTGCAGGTTCGTCCCGCTGAGCCCCATGCCCTTCTGCTTCCACGCGATCCGGCGGCACCACGCGCCCGGATCCCGGTTAATCACGATGTTCCGCGGATCGCTCCCGCCCAGGACCCGGAACTCCGCCCTCAGCTGGGGCGAGCGCTCGATCATCGCCACGATCGAGCCGAACGCCACGCGCGCCTGGTCGTAGTCCGCGGCAGCCACGATCACCTCCGGCTCCGGTTCGCCCTCGGCCACGTACAGGTACAGGCCCAGCGCCGCCAGCATCGGGTTCTTTCCGGCCGCCTTCGGCGTGCACAGCAGGAGCTCGCGGTAGCGCCGCGTCGCGTCCTCCTCGATCAGCCAGCCCATGACGCTGCCAACCACCCAGCGCTGCCAGGGGAACAGGATGAACGGCGCGCCGGCCCACTCGCCCTGCTGCAGGGTGCACCGCTGTTGGATGAACGCGATCGCCTGGAGCGCGCGCAGCGGATCCCACCGCATCCCGTCCGGAGGATCCTCGAGCTCCGCCAGCTGCCGCTTGCAGAACGCCGCCAAGTGAGCCGGAACCTCGATCTCGCCCGCCTCAACCTTCCGCGGCCACTCCCAGACCAGGTCGGCGACCTCGGCCTTCGTCAGCTTCAGGGTGTTAGGCGACATCCACGGAAGGAAGCGTCAGCTGCTGGGAGTCGGCGGCGGCGCCGCCGGCGACCTCGCGGCGCTGACGGTAGAGGCCGTTCGCGTTCATCATCTGGAGCATGTCGTGGACCTGCTTGTAGAGATCCTTGCTCCGGGCTCGCCAATGGTTGTAGGTCTGCCGCTTCCAGAAGGCGTCGGCAACCGGGATGTTCTCTTCGGCGTCCTGCATCATCGCCGACACCCGTTCATAGTCGGCCGCAGCCTCGCTGAGCTTCTGCAGCAGCGGCCGGTCCCCTTCCTCGAGCCAGACCATCTGCTCCTGGTACTCGGCGAAGATCTCGCCGGCGCGCGGGTGCGCTTCCGCCCACTTCGCGTTGACCGGTCCCAAGCTCTCGGTCGGCCGATACTCGCCGCTCGACATCCGGGAGTTCGACCCGCGTCGTAACCGCTGGCCGAGCCTCGCGTTGCCCCCGTCGAGAATGAGCTCTGCGGACTGGGCCATGAGGTTACACCGCCTCGAGGATCGTGCCGTCCTCCAGCACGGCGATCCCGTCCGTCCGGACTCGGCGCGGCATCCCGAGCTCGTCGTGACACTGCGTGCAGATCGACATGAGATTCGTCGGGCTGTGATCGCCGCCGAGCGAGCGGGGAGTGACGTGATGGACCTCGGTGGCCGACGTCGTACGACCGTTTTTCAGGCACGGCTGACACAGCGGATCGCGCTGCAGTTTGCGGGCCCGGATCCGTCGCCAGGGCCGGCCCATGGACAGATTTTTTCCGTGTGAGCTGGGTCGAAACGTGCCTGAGGGAGTACGGTGTCCGCGATCACGGTCGATCACTTTCGACCCGCCCCCCCTCGCGGTCCGCCTGCCATTCCGGTGCCCGTCCATGGCTTGAATGAATAACGATCAGGTCGAGCGCCCGCAATGACGGCACCGTCGAGGCTTCCGGCGCCGACGCTTCCGCTTGACCGTGAACCGGCAAGGCAACGAGCAGGGCCGCACCATGAACGCGCCCGCCTCCAGCCCCGAGCGGATCGCCGCCTGGCGGGCGGCCTGCCGTGTCCGATAGCGCCGCGGCTGAGCGATGAAGACCAGTCCGTGCTCTCGCCAGACATGGTAGTGCGGCTCGTCAATCGCGGGCTGGTGATCGTCCATGAGACCATCATAACCTGCCACGTTGTCATATGACAACCCGGATCACGCGGCCAGTATATTCGGTGTACGTTCGGCAGAGGCCGGACGGCCAGCAGGGACCCGCGCTATCACCGATAGCGAGCTGTGCCCGCATGGCTGGCGGATTGTCTGGTCAGCTGCACGGCTGACAGGCCGGTGCCGTGGAGCAGGCCGGCGCCCGGGCGGCGGGTGTCGAGTGCTCTGGTCCGGTGAGCGGGCGGGCGATCGTGAAGGTGCCAAGGCTGTCGGGCCGTCGCGTCAGCGACGAATAGCCCGCGCCGTCAGGTACTGGCGGTCGCACGGCGACAGCTCCGACTGATCAGTTGGTGGAAGCGGTCGGCTGGTGATCTTGCCAGGCTGTCGCGCCCGAGCGCAAGCGAGGAATAGCGCGCGCCGTTGACCTCGGCGGCCGCACGGCGATAGCGCGATTTCCACGGGGAAGGGAGCGAGGGAACCGAGCGCGGGGCGGCGGGGCCCGGTTTTCCACAGTGGGCCGCCGTCTTACCCCAATCATTCTCTTAAAGTCTTTGCCCGGAACAACCCCGGCGATGAGCCGGAACAACCCCGGCGATGAGCCGGAACAACCCCGGCGATGGGGGAGGAACAATCCCGGCGGCACTGGCTTCCAGCAAAGGCGCCGGGATTGCCCTCGGAACTGGTTAGTGGCGCCTGATGCGCGGATTGCGGGCGCGATTAGAGCGAACCAGACCCCGCAGAGCGCCCCAGCACCGCCGGAATGCCGTCAGCGCCACCACAACAGCGTGGACGTACACAGCGGGGCCCCGGCGCGGCCCTGGGATTCAGGCCTTCCGCGCCCTGTACTTCAGCGGGTCGAGCATCTCCAGGATGCTTCCCACCGGCTGAAACGGCGGATCGCGTGGAGAACCCGACGATCGCTGCGCCCTTGCTGCCGCCCGGGCCTCCTGCTCGCGCTTCCACTGAGCCGTTGCTTCCGCGATCGTGCGTCGCTCGGCGGCCGTCGTCACCATGTCCGCAACGATGTACCCCACCTCCCTGGCACGAGCCAGGGCCTTCCTGAGCCCGCGACCGGTAGTGCCGGCGATCACGGCGATCAGCCGCATGGGCAGCCTGCGCTGTGGCCGATCGGAACGATTGCCGAACTGGCAGGCGATGACGGCCCGCCACTGCGATCCCGTCCAACCCTTGGTACCGACGAGCCGAGTATCCAGCCGGACGATGCGGACACCCTCGCGCAGCGTCAGCCAGTGCGGCCGCAGCTGCAGTTCTCCTACCGGCAGCATGTTCAGCGATTCGAGAATGCGCCGAGCCCTCCTGACGGTGGATGGCGCGCGGCCCATCGCGGCCGTGATCTCGGCCAGGCTTACATCGCCGGCGGCCTTGATGCTCAGGAGGACGATAAACAGCTCCAGCGCAACGGTGTGCGCCCGCAGCAGCGCGAAGCCGTCGTCCGGCATATCGGCGAACGTGTGACCGGCGGCGTGGAGCGGGTTGGAGCGCGCGGCCTTCGCGCGGCCGCGGAGCCGCATTCGGTTGAATTGTCGGCTGTATCGCGGGCCCCTCTTCTTCCGGCCGCCCTTGCCCATTGGCTCAGCGCCCGCCTTCCGAACACCAGGCGACGAATCCTCGCATGGTGTCTTCGTCGACCACCCACCCGGGGCATTCGACGGCCGGCTCCTCCGTTTCCCACCAGTCCGGCTCGACCAGGTCGTAGAAGTCGTCTACCAGATCCTTGTCCCGCTTCCCGACCTCGAGACACAGAGCACCGACACGGGTCGCCTCGAACTGCTGCTCCGCGAGCTCCATCAACCCGATCCTCGAGGCGGCACGCATGGCCGACGCTCGCGAGGGGTACCGCCCAGTGATCCGGAGAGGTGCTCCAGAACGGCGAACCAGTTCGCGGGGATGCTGCACCCTATGGCGACGGGACGATCGTCGGTGAGGGGTCGCGCACCGGGCCCACGGGCTGGGTAGCTCATGGACGGGAATACTCGCCGGAGGGACGGATCCGGGCAACCCCGATCGGGGCGCCCCTTGCGCGATTCTGGTCTTCTGTAGATCGTTTTCATTGCGGCCAGCTTAGCGTTGCGGGACGCATTTCAGGGCCCGGGCCCGCCAGACGGAGGCGGCCCGGGCCCGCTCCTTTTCAGCACCATTCTAACGAAACGGGGGGGGGGGGGGGGGGGGGGGGGGGGGGGGGGGGGGGGGGGGGGGGGGG
>VXLT01000110.1 GCA_009841475.1 Gemmatimonadota bacterium | reverse complement strand
CCCCCCTCCAGGTCCGCGGCCCCACTCTGGCGTCCATCGTCATCCCCGGGCCCGGCGCCCAGCCCGAAGCGCTCGAAACCGACCCGGACGGCTGGTTCTCTACCCGCGACCTGGGACGCGTCGACCCTGACGGCCTCGTCTGGATCGAAGGCCGCGCCGATGCGATGATTGTGAGCGGGGGGCTGAACGTGAGCCCGGCCGAGGTCGAGCGGGTGATCGAGGGGCTGCCCGGGGTGCGGGAAGCGGTGGTCTTCGGGGTGCCCGACGAGGAGTGGGGCGAGGTGGTGGCCGCGGTGGTGGAGGGCGATTTGGCGACCGTCAGTGTGGAGGCGGTGGACGGTCACTGCCGCGACCGGCTGGTGCGAGGCCGCTGCCCGTCCCGCATACTGGTCGTCGAGGCGCTGCCCCGAACGTGGACGGGAAAGGTGATGCGAGCGGCGGCCGCGGCGCTCCTCGACCCGGCCGGGAGCGGTCCGTCCCCAGCCACACACCCACGGGAGACGACATGATCGAGGAACTGCGTTGGCGCGGTCTTCTCGCCGACGCGAGTGAACACGCGGCGGCCGCCTTCGCGGCGGGCCAGGTCACGGGCTACATCGGCTTCGACCCCACCGCCTCGTCGCTTCACGTGGGATCGCTCGTCCCCATCATGGGACTCGTGCACCTGCAGCGGGCGGGCCACTGCCCGATCGCGCTGGTCGGCGGCGGCACCGGCCTCATCGGCGACCCGTCCGGCAAGGCTTCGGAGCGCGCGCTTCTCGACCGGGCCATGGCCGAGGAGAATGCGGATGCGATTCACCGGCAGCTGGCGTCGTTCCTGGACTTCGAGTCGCGGACCGCGCCTGCCCGCATGGCGAACAACCTCGACTGGCTCGACGGCCTCGGGCTGGTGGACTTCCTGCGGGACGTCGGCAAGCACTTCTCGGTCAACGCGATGCTCCGCAAGGAGTCGGTGCGGCGGCGCCTTAAGGACGACGAATCCGGCATCTCCTTCACGGAGTTCAGCTACCAGCTGCTGCAGGCCTACGACTTCTTCGAGCTCAACCGCAGGTACGGGTGCACGCTGCAGATGGGCGGCTCCGACCAGTGGGGGAACATCACGGCCGGAATCGACCTGGTGCGCCGGATGGGCGGGCCCCGCTGCCACGGCGTCGTCTTCCCCCTCGTCGAGTCGGCGAGCGGCGTGAAGTTCGGCAAGACCGAGGAGGGGACGGTCTGGCTCGACCCCGATCGCACCTCGCCGTACCGCTTCTACCAGTTCTGGCTGAACACCGCCGACGGCGACGTGATCGGCTTCCTGAAGATGTTCACCCTGCTTGACCGGGCCGCGGTCGACGAGTTGGCGGCGGCCGTCGCCGAAGAGCCGCACCGGCGTGAGGCCCAGAAGCGCCTGGCGGCGGAGATGACCCGCGCGGTCCACGGGGCCGACGGGCTGGACCGCGCGGTGCGCGCATCGGGGGTGCTCTTCGGGGGGAGCCTGGAGGGGCTCGGGGCGGCCGACATCGAGGAGATCTTCGCCGATGTGCCGCAGACGGTGGTCGCGAGGGGGGAACTGGAGGGCGGGGTGGAGCTCGCGGTGGTGATGGCGGATGCCGGGACGACCGCGTCCCGCAGCGAGGCGCGGCGGCTGATTCGGGGTGGGGGGGTCTACCTCAACGGCGCGAGGGTGGCCGAGATCGGCGCGATGGTGCGAGCCGAAGACGCCATCGAGGGGCGCTTCGTGATCGTCCGCGTGGGGAGGAAGCGGCACCTGGTGGTGGAGGTGGTGGGGTAGGGGGATCCTTCCCGCTACCAGGACAGCTCCCAGATGTGCACGGTCGGGATGTAGTCCCGGTCCAGGGTAGCGAGCCTGCCGTCCGAGAGGATCGCCAGTCCCGCCAGGCTGTTCGGAAACAGGAACGAGCCCCTGTAGTCTCCGGTCGCGACCGAGTAGACGTTGACAATGCGGCGGCGTTCCTCCTCCTCCGAACCGCCGAAAAGCACATATAGGTTCAATTCGTCGCCGGTGAGTCCCGCGGTCGCGGTACCCGCCGACCGGTCGACTCTCGTGACGGTCGCGTTGCCCAGTCCCGGAATAGTGGTGCTCTCCGTGTTCACATCCGGGACCGGTAGCCCCTCGACGCCATCGATGGTGAAACGCACGGAACCGCCCGGATCCAGGAAGATCACCTTGCTCGACCACCGAAACGCCAGCGCGGCGCCCATCGACCCGGTGGTAGCGGAATAGGCCTCGCACGCCAGGCCGTGAGCGCAGGCCACCGGCATGTCGGCCGATTCCAGCGCCGCACCGTCTTCAGAAACAGCCACCCAGAGGGTCTTGTCCTTTTCGCCCTCCGGGATCACCAGCACGCGCCCGCGACCGGAGGAGGGCAGGATGCCATACTGACCCCCGGTAGGGATGCTGAAACCGGTGACCTGCTTCCCCGTAGCCGCATCGAGAATAGTCGCGCGGCCCAGTCGCCGGTCCAGCACCAGCACTTCGCCCGCGGGCGACACGTCGATGTCCTGAATAGAGCCGAATTCGCCCGGCCCGGCCCCCGAGCGCCCGAAGGTCCACGCTGGACTGCCATCGGCGAGGAACGCGCGGATGGTGTTTTCCCCTCTGTCGGCCAGTGCAAATGCGCCGTGCGGGAGGGCAACGATTTCCTGGGGGTCGCCGAAGAGGGTTCCGTCCTCGTCCACGAAACTGGCCACGAGAACCGGTTCGGGCAGCCAGCGGTGCTCCGGGGCCTGCGCGCTGGAAGGGGGTGCGGAGATCAGGGCGACAATAGGGCTTGCCATGGCAAGGCGCAGCAGTGTCACGGGGTGCCTCCTCGGGGTCGAGGGCTCGGATTCTCGATTGAGCATTTTCCCGAACCGGGATTCGTGCAAGACTCCTAGTCAAGTACGAATGTCGGCGCCGGTTCCTTCATCCGTTTCACGCCATCTGTCCCACATCTCCGGCAATCGCCGCCTACAGCAACTCCTCCGGGATCCCGAACGCGTCAACAAGCTCCAGCGCCCGCGGCGCCAGCCTCCGGCAGCGCTCGTTGACCTCGCGACGCACGGCTTCACTCTTGGCCGGCTCGAAGTACCCCGTCTCCAGGTACCAGGCGCGGTGCGCCTCCAGGGTGGCCAGGCCATACAGCGCGACGACCTCGCTGATGAGCGCCTTGCCCGCGGAATCGTCCATCTCGCTCAGGGCCGCGACCGAAGTCGAGAGCAGGGCGCAGTCGGGGTAGGCCCGCGCAAAGGTGATGAGGTGGTCCTGGCAGGCGTTGACTGCGTCGAAGCTGTCCATCCCCTTGTCCAGGCGGTGCTTGAGGCGCCGGGCCGCGGAGCGCATCAGCCGCTGCTCGCGGTAGCGCAGCGCCGAGAGCTGGAAGTCGAAGTCGGCGAGGTGGCCGGGGTCGGTGCGGCGCGTGATCACGGGGTTCATGTCCGCGAGACGGGTGCCGGCGAGATCGGCGAGGTAACGCGCCATGCCCCACATGCTCAGATCGCCGATCTCGCGCCGGAAGCGTGACAGCCGACCCTTGGCGACGAGCTGCAGCAGAACCGGATTGGCGCCCTCGAAGGTGGTGAAGACATCGGTGTCCGCCTTCATCTGCGCGAATCGGCTCTCCGTGAGATAGCCCAGGCCGCCGCAGGCTTCGCGGCACGCCTGCAGGGTGCCGAGCGCGTGGCGTGACGTGACGGCCTTGAGCGCGGCAGCCCGCACCTCCAGCTCGCGGCGGTCGGTAGCGGGGTCGGCGAAGCGCCTGACGAGGTCGCGGAGCGCGAAGGTGGTGGCGTAAGAGGTGGCGAGCCGGGGGAGGAGCTCGCGCTGGAGCGCCAGGTAGTCGAGGATGGGGACTTCAGCACCCCCGGCTGGACCGAACTGACGCCGGTCGGCTGCGTAGCGCAACGCGATCGCCAGCCCCTTCTTCGCGACCGTGTGGGAGGCGGCCGCGATGCTGATCCGCCCCGCGACCAGGGTGCCGAGCATGGTGAAGAAGCGGCGCCCCGGGTTCGGGATCGGGCTTTCGTATTCGCCGTCCGGCGTGATACGGGCGAAGCGGTCCAGCAGCGCGTCCGGTCCGACGCGCACGCCGTCGAACCAGATGCGCCCGTTGTCGACGCCGTTCAGCCCCTGCTTCGCCCCGCAGTCCTCGATCCGGACGCCGGGGGCGACGTTGCCGTGTTCGTCGCGGATGCGGACCAGGAAGGCATGGACGCCGTGGTCGCGGGCCCCGGCGCGCAGCCGGGCGAAGACGGTGGCCTCGTGGCCGTGCAGCGCGGCGTTGCCGATGTAGTCCTTGCGTGCGTCGTCGTCGGGGGTGGTGATGACGAACCCCCCGGTTTCGGGGTCGTGGTCGGCGGTGGTGCGGAGGTCGCGAACGTTGGAGCCGTGCCCTGTTTCGGTCATCGCGTAGCAGCCGGGCAGGGCGAGGGTGGCGATCCGGTGGAGATAGCGGCGGTGGTGCTTTTCCGTGCCGAGCTGCGCGATGCTGCCTCCGAAGAGCCCGAACTGCACGCCGTACTTGACCAGCACGCTGAGGTCTCCCAGGGCGAGCTCTTCGAAGGCGGCCACGGCGGCGGCCGGATCCCCCCCGCCACCGAACTCGCGCGGGTAGGAGATCGCGCCGAGCCCCTCCTCGGCCAGGACCCGGACCGCGGCGAGGGTGCGCTCGCGGTACTCGCCGCGCGGCATCTCGTCCGGCATGCGCATCTCGGGACGCCCCAGCACGGCACGCACCCGGGCACGGACCTCGGGGTAGTCGCCCTGCAAGAGCGCCGCGGCCTCCCTCGCGGCGCGGGATGGCGCCGGCACCCCCCGGTCCACGGGCACCACCATCCCCTCGGTGCGGGTCAGTTCGCGCAGCGCCTCCGCCCCGGCCAGCCCCAGCGCCAGCTCCAGCTGGACCAGCGTGCCGAGTGCGTCGCCGCGCCATGCCGCGACCCGTCCAGACAATGTCACGCCCGCCATGGCGAGCGTCCGGCTGTCGCCCATCCCGTCCCGGAGCCTCTCCAGGGCGCCGCCGTACACCGCAGGCGACGGGGGATGCGCGGGGTCGAGCCAGTCGAGCACGCGCGAGCGCCCCTCGGCCGTCATCCAGCTGGCGCCGTCCAGGGCGCCGCTGACCGCGCTGAGTTCGGCGTCCTCCATGAGCCCGTCGGCCCAAACGGCGCAAAGCACCGGCAGGAACGCCAGGAAGGTGGGGTCGTCGGAAATGCGGGGGCTGCGGGTCGCGGACATGTTCGAAAGATACCGCGTTGGGCGGCCCGGGAGATCGCCGGGGGTGCTTCCCATGGGGCCCGTCGCCCTTCGGTTTGTGGTCCGGTTTGTGACCCGGCCCCCTTGATAATCCGCTGTCACGCTGGCAAAGTCGGTTTTTCGTTTCGGGGCATGGCTCCGGGCCGCGACACGAATTCGCATCCCCTTTTCCGGAAAAAAAGACCGCCGATGGCTTCAAGAACACGCGCAGCCGATTCGCTGACCGACCCCCCGCTCGTCGGGGTGATCATGGGTTCCCGCAGCGACTGGGACACCATGAGACACGCCGCCGAGACCCTGGAGGCGCTGGAGATTCCGCATGAAGTGCGGGTGGTCTCGGCCCACCGCACGCCGGACCAGCTCTTCGAGTATGCGGCGGCGGCGGAGGGACGCGGGCTCGAGGCGATCATCGCCGGGGCCGGGGGCGCGGCGCACCTCCCCGGAATGGTGGCGGCCAAGACCGTACTTCCCGTGCTCGGGGTCCCGGTCGAGTCCAGGGCGCTCAAGGGGATGGACTCGCTCCTGTCGATCGTGCAGATGCCGGGGGGCGTGCCGGTGGGAACCCTGGCGATCGGCGTGGCGGGGGCCACCAACGCGGCGCTGCTGGCCGCCCGGATCCTGGGGACGTCCCGCCCGGCGGTCCGACGAGCTGTTCGCGAATACGCTCGCGCCCGCACCGACGCGGTCCTCGCCGACCGCGACCCGAGCGTCCCGCCGCCAGGGTGAAGATCGGGATCCTGGGCGGCGGGCAGCTCGCCCGCATGCTTGCCCTCGAGGGCATCCCGCTGGGACACCGCTTCACGGTGCTGGAGGGGGCGCCCGACCCGCCCGCCGGGGTGGCGAGCGCCGTGGTGGCCGCCGCCTACGACGACCCGGACGGGCTGGCCGCGGTGGCAGCGGCGGCCGACGTGGTGACCTACGAGTTCGAGAACGTTCCGGCGGATAGCGCCGCCTACCTGGCCGCGCGTGTTCCCGCGCTGCCGCCACCGGGTGCGCTGCAGGTGTCGCAGGACCGCCTCGCCGAGAAGCGGATGTTCCGCGAGCTGGGGATCTCCACCGCGCCGTTTCACCCGGTCGACGGACCCGAAGATGTCGAAGAGGCGGTGGCCGTGACGGGACTTCCCGCGGTGATCAAGACGCGCCGGCTCGGCTATGACGGGAAGGGCCAGGAGGTGGTCCGGTCGCTGGGCGAGGCGGAGGCCGCGGTCGAAGAGCTGGGAGCCGGGCTGATCGTGGAGGGCTTCGTCGCGTTCGAAAGGGAACTGAGCGTGCTGGCGGTAGCCGGGCGGGAGGGGGGACGGGCCTTCTATCCGCTGACGGAGAACCACCACCGTGGGGGCATCCTGAGGGTGAGCTATGCCCCGGCGCCCGGCCTCGCGCCGCTGCGCGCGCCGGCCCCGGCGTTGACACCGGCCCCGGACCTCCCGCGGACTTCAGACCTCACGCCCTCCCTGCAGTCGGAGGCCGAACGGCTGGCCGCCCTCGTACTGGACCGGCTGGACTACATCGGCGTGCTCGCCATTGAACTCTTCGAAGTCGGTGGGCGCCTCCTCGCGAACGAAATGGCGCCGCGCGTCCACAATTCGGGGCATTGGACGCTCGACGGTGCCGACGTCAGCCAGTTCGAGAACCACATCCGCGCGGTCACGGGAATGCCGCTGGCCACGCCGCGCGTCCCCGGCCCGGCGGCGATGGTCAACGTCATCGGCGAACTCCCGGACCCGGGCGCTGTGGCGTCAATCCCCGGCGCGCACCTGCACCTATATGGCAAGGCGCCGCGGCCCGGCCGCAAGATCGGCCACGTCAACGTCACCGCCCGCGACGAGGCGGCGGTCATGCGCGCCGTCTCCCGGGTGTGGGAACTCCTCCCTGGCGCCGGGGAACTCCCCATGGCGACCGGGGGGTAGCGCACGCCGGTCCACGCGGCATCGCCCGAGACTCCACCTCCCGGCGGATTCATCGACGGACTGTTAACTTTCCGGCTTCATCCAACGGAGCGAATGTCATGCTGGAAGAAATAAAGACGCGTATCTCGGAAGAGGTCGAAGCGCTGACCCGGGAACTCAACATCGAGCTGCCGGACCGGATCAAGAAGGCGGTCGAACTCGGAGATCTGCGGGAAAACGCGGAATACAAGTCGGCCCTGGAGCGGCAGCAGTTCGTTCAGGCCCGGATCGGGCACCTCGCCTGGCGCATGTCCGAACTCTCGAAGATCAACGTGAAGGACATCCCCGCGGACCGGGTGGGTTTCGGGTCCAGCGTCCGCGTGCTGGATCTGGCGACCAATGGCGAGAACACCTTCACCATCGTCGCCGGCGACTTCATCGACCTGGACGCGGGCCATATTTCGCTGGAATCGCCGATCGGCCGGGGGTTGCTCGGCGCGCGCCAGGGAGACGACGTGAGCGTGCGCCTGCCCGCCGGAGAAAGGCGCTTCCGAATCGTGGAGCTGCAGACGCTTCCGCAGCGGCTGGACGAGGGGGACTAGCCGACGCAGTCGGTGTCCGTCACTTTCCGCCTTCTCCGGGGCGCGGGGGCTCCAGATCCACTGTGAGCGAACCTTCCATTGCGACGCGGCCCGTCGCGGCGCGGATCGTTGTGGTGCCGGGTCCCGTTGCAGTTGCCAGGCCCGAGTCCTGATCGATTTCGGCCACCTCGGACCGGGTCGTTGACCAGGTCACCTCGGCATCCGGAATCTCGTTTCCCCGCTGGTCCCACACCCGGGCCACGAACTGCTGCTGGTCCCCAACGGCGGTCAGCGTGGCATTCCCGGGGGTAAAGAAAATGCTCCCCGGGATTGGGGGAGAAGGCTCGAGCGGCATCGGGCCGTTGCTGTCACCACAGCCGGCGACGAACACGACGACGAGGAAGAGCAGGGTTGACCAGGATGCCAAGGAGGTGATGGTCAATGATGTATGGTTTGCTTTACGAAATGTCATGTTTACTTTACCATTCCTGGCCAATAGATTCGGGCGGCGTGGTCCCCCTAGAAGCCCGGCGGTTTCACGATCCGGGCCACGATCACCGAGACCTCCGGCCCCGCGGTCACGCGGAACACCGCCCGGGCTCCTGCCTCCATCGCCTCGAAGTCGAGTACTCGTATGCCGTTCGAGGTGACGCGCCCATTGAACCGCTGCTCCTCGCCGAGCACCGCGGCCGGCACCGATGACAGGTCGTCGTCGCCCGTCAACGTCCTGGGCCAGGGATAGCGCCCCGGCGGGTCGGGGTTGATGAAGATCTCGGTCGCCGTGGGGAAGTCGTAGGACAGGAAGCGCGGCGTGGCGTCGTCGATCAGTACGTCCTCGGAGCCCGCGACAGTCATCGCGATGGCGTGGGCGTGGAGCATTTCGGCCATCGTCATGCCCATCACATCCTCGATCCCCTCGACCCCCGGCGCGGTGAGCGAGTCGTTGAGCGCCGTCACTAGCGCCTCGTCGCCGGCCATGTCCATCCCCGCGCCGCCACCTGCCGCCCAGTCGCGCAAGAAGCGGTGGAAGTGCCAGCCGCTGCCGTACAGCGGGGCAAGCCGGTCCCCGGGGTCGAAGGTGATGCCGTTGGGATCCTGGGAGAAGGCCAGCACTGTCCGGTTCATCATGCTGAAGACGCCGTAGAACTCGGGTGCGTGTTCGCGGAGCGCGATCCGCATCGTGTCGCCGAAGGCGCGTGCCCCCGCCGCGGGCCCCCCCGCGCGCTCCCAGGCCAGCCGCGAACTCATCTCCTTGCCGATCTCGGCCGTCCCCTCCTCGATCCAGACGGGGTGGAAGGTGTTTTCCCCGGTTCCCCCTCGAAGCCGGTGGTTAACGACGCGCTTGTACATGGAGCTGACGTGCTTGACTTCGTGTACAAGCGCCGAGAGTGCCCAGTATCGGTCGTTGCCGAAATCGAAGCCTCCGACGCTCATGTGGACGAGCTCCATCTCGTTCGATGCGGGGCAGCTCGTGGCGGGAAAGGTAAAGTCGGCGGACCAGACGAACGCCTGCACGCCCGGCAACGTCGCATCCACTAGCAGCGCGATCTTGCCATCGCCGTTCACGTCGCTGACCCCGCCGAAGTAGCGCTCGATGATCTCCTTGCCGTGCTCCGTGTAGAAGTCGATAATCCGGTTCGCGTTTTCGACTGACACGGGCGAGGTGGCTTCTACGTCCTCATAGACGATGAAGTCGTCGTTCTCCGCGATTACGTCGGCGACCACGGTCTGGTGCACCGCGCAACGGTTCGTCGCCCCGGGTGAGCGGTCGTAGAGCTTGAAGGTGACGGGAGTCACCGCGGTTCGCCGGGCCTGGGCTACGGGCCGGTCCGGGAGGATTTCGAGCGGGCCACGAGCCATCATTTCCCGCATGAGTTCGGCTTCCTGGCGCCGTATCTCCCGGTGCAGCTGTTCGTTGGCGCGTTCGATCTCACGCATTTCCGACCACGCCGCCGACGTGGCGGCCCAGTCCTGGTCCGCTTCGGCCGGTCGGCGGGCCCCCCGCCGGGCGACCGTGGGTCGGAACGCCGCAGTCTGACCCGGAAGCGGTTCCATCAAGAGGTTCGCCTGCCAGCTGGCCCGACGCTCCCCGTTGAGCCCCGCGAAAGTTACCCGGTAGTAAGCTCCGGCCTCGTCGGCGACCACCAGGAACCCGCACGGTTCCAGTTCCTCCGGATCGACGGTCGTCACATCCCCCACCTCCAGCCCCAGGGGCGCGTCGCAAACTCGCAACCCGAAGGTGGTTGTGGTGTCCCGGCCGTTGGAGTCGGTCACGCGCACCTCCACCTCCGACACACCGGCTTCCTCGGGCGTCCCCTGGATCCGCCCGTCCGCGGTGATCTCGAGCCCGCCGGGCAACGCCGCACCATCGGCGAGACTCCACACGTACCCCATGCGGGAGCCTCCCTTGGCCGATAGCACGGTCAGGTAGTCCAGCGTTGCGCGTCCCCAGGCAAGCGAGTCGGTGAGGATCTCCAGCGGCGGTTCGATCGCGGTGACCGTGAATTCGGCCGTCAGCCCGGATGCCGATGCGCTGAGCGTCTGTACGGAATCCTCCCCCATCGTCCACTCGGTCCGCGCCTCCCCGTCCGGGCCGGTGTTGGCGACTTCGGGGAACACGGATCCGCCTCCGGAGGTGACCTCGAAGACGACGCCCTTCCCCGGGGCCGGATGCCCGTTCGCGTCGAGCACCCGGACGGCGGGGGACACCGCCAGCGCCTCACCGAAGAACCCCACCTCACCGTCGCCCTGCGTCTTCTCCAGCGCCACGGGCACCTGGACGACCTCGAGCGTCACCTCGCCGCTGACACGTTGGGCCACCGCACGAATGCCCGCCGTTCCGGGCCCGGCGGCGGTGGCGAGCCCCGTCGCCCGGTCGACCTCCGCCACTCCCGGCTGGGTGCTCGACCAGGTCACGGTCACGCCGGACATCGCGCGTCCCCGCTGGTCCAGCACCTGAGCCTGGTACTGTTGCTGGTCCCCCACCGCGTTCAGCGTGACGGAGGCCGGGGTGATGGTCACGGTCGTCGGTGTGGCGGGGGGCTCGGGGGGAATGGGGTCGCCGTCGTCGCCGCCGCAACCGGCGAGGGCGAGGAGGGCGGCGTAGCCGATCAGGTGGGAGGGCGTGGAGCGTTTGGCGTAGGGCATTCTTCAATTCCCGTCCAGGATCGCCTCGTACACGATGGGCCTCAGCAGGCGGTCGACGGGAGCCATGCCGTACGGCTGCAGCTGGGTCCACGCAAACGCGATGATCTCGCGCTCCGGATCGATCCAGAAAAAGGTGTTCGCCACGCCCGACCACCAGTAGGTCCCGGGGTTCTCGCCGACCGACACCGCGAATCCGAGTCCGAAGCCCTGGCCCGGGAGGCCCAGGACGGGGATCATCTCGTCCGGCAGGTGGTTCCGCGTCATGAGTTCGACGGTCTCCGGCTTCAGGATGCGGACGCCGTCCGTCTCGCCGCCGCCGAGGAGCATCTCGCAGAAGCGGAGGTAGTCGGCCGCCGTCGAAGTGAGGCCGCCGCCGCCCGAGTACCAGGACGGAGGCCGCGTGAAGCGGTCGCCGCCGCGGGAGGGGGGGGCGACAAGCCCGTCGCGGCTGCGGAGGTACACCTGCGTGAAGCGGTCCGCCTTGCCCTCGGCCACGTGAAAGCCGGTGTCGTGCATCCCGAGCGGCTCGAAGATGCGCTCCCGGAAGAAGGCGTCCAGCGACTGGCCCGAGACCACCTCGACCACGCGGCCGAGAACGTCCGTGGACAGGCTGTAGATCCACCGGTCGCCCGGATCGTCGATGAGGGGAAAGGACGCGATCGCCTCCGCGCGTGCGGCAAGGTCCCCGCCGCCGCGCATGTCGAGGGCGCCGAGACCGGCCCGGTAGATGGAGTCGACCGGCGTGTTGCCGAAGACGCCGTAGGTGAGGCCGGAGGTGTGGGACAGCAGGTCGCGGATCAGGACCGGGCGGGTCGGTGGGCGAAGTTCGCCATCGTCGTACACCTGGATGTCGGCGAAGGAGGGGATGACGCTGGAGAGAGGATCGTCCAGCGAGAGGCGGCCCTCCTCGACGAGGATCATTGCGGCGACGCTCGTGACCGGCTTGGTCATCGAGTAGATGCGGAAGATGTCGTTGGGTTCAAGGGGGTCCTCATCCCGGATGCGCCAGCCGTGGGCGTCCCAGTGCACGATCTCGCCGCGCCGGGCGACCAGCGTCATGATCCCCGCCGTCCGTTCGTTGTCGATGAACTGCTGCATGGTCGGGCCGATGCGCGCGAGGACCTCGCTGGAGAGACCGACCTCCTCGGGGGTGGCGGTGGTGAGGTCCTGGGTGGCCTCTTCCGCCCCCAGCGCGAAGCTCCAGACGCGCTGCTCGCCACCGCTGCTGACCAGCCCGGCCGCGATGGAGACGTACTGCGTGCCGTCCACCTCGTAGGTGACCGGCGACGCGGTGCCACCTCCGACATTCGCGGACCAGAGTTCCTCGCCGGTGCGGGCATCGAGCGCGGCCAGCCGCGAATCCGTGCCCCAGAACACCAGGCCGCCCGCCGTGGCCATGGTTCCGCCGTGTCCGCCGTCGGCCTCGACCCGCCACCTCTCGGCGTTCTCCGCCGGATCCCACGCGAGAAGCACGTTGTGCGGCCCCTTGAGGGGCGGGCGCTCCGGCCGCTGGTCACTGGCCCCCTGGACGGTGCCCGTGTTCCACCTGCCCGCCCGGTATTCGAATCCTTCCTCCTTCTCGAAGTAGTAGTTGTTGTTGGTGGCGGGGAGGTAGACCAGCCCGGTGCGCGGGCTCCACGACATGGGGTGCCAGTTGTGGGCGCCGCTCGGACCCGGGGCCAGGTAGACTCCCTTCCCGGTCATGCCATACCGTGCTTCGGGAGTCTCGATGGGACGCCCGGTTGCCAGGTCGACCGCGGTGGCCCAGGTGAGGTCGTCGGCGAAGGGTTCGGCCGAGATGAGTTCGCCGGTCAGCCGGTCGACCACGTAGAAGAACCCGTTCTTGGGCGCCTGGACGATGACCTGCCGTTCCTGGCCGCCGATTTCGAGGTCCAGCAGCATGAGCGGCTGGGTCGCGGTGTAGTCCCAGTCATCCCCCGGCGTCGTCTGGTAGTGCCATTCGATGGACCCGTCGTCCGGGTCGAGGGCCACGATGGCGGAGAGGTAGAGGTTGTCGCCCCCGCCCGGGCTGCGGTTGTCGCGGTTCCAGGGCGAGCCGTTGCCGGTGCCGATGTAGAACAGGTTTGCAGCGGGGTCGGCCACCATCGCGTCCCAGACGGTTCCGCCGCCGCCCACCACCCACCACTCGCCAGTCCAGGTCTCGGCTGCGGCCCGCATGGCCTCGCTCTCGAATCCGTCGGCTGGATCCCCGGGGACCGTGTGGGTGCGCCACAACGCGTCCCCCGTCTCGGTGTCGTAGGCGGTGACGTAGCCGCGGACGCCGTACTCGGCCCCCCCGTTGCCGATGACGACGGCGTTTCCGGTCACCCGCGGCGCACCTGTGATGGTGAAGTCGGATCCGGCCGGTGTTGTCTGTACGGTCCAGACTACTGAACCGTCGGTGCGGTCGAGGGCCACGAGACGGCCGTCCAGCAGGCCAACGAAGACCTTGTCTCCATGAAGCGCGACACCACGGTTGACGTCGCCGCAGCAGGATGGCGGGCCGCCCCGCCGCTCATGCGGGATCGCTGGGTCCCAGCGCCAGATCTCCTCGCCGGTGACGGCGTTGAGCGCGAATACGAAGCTGAACGCCGCCGTGCCGTAGAGCACTCCGTCCACGACAATGGGCGTGGTCTCCAGACGGGCGCCGGTCTTGGGGATCTCCCAGCTCCAGGCAACCCCGAGCTGATCCACGTTGCCGGTGTTGATCCGGTCGAGGGGGCTGTAGCGGGTTTCGGCGGCGTCCCGTCCGTGCATCGGCCAGTCGGACTGTTGGGCTTGCGCGCCGGCGGACGGCACGGTGGCCGCGAGAGCCAGGACGGCGAGGGCCGGACCGTGGCGTAGCATCCGGGAGTACGATTTCATGCGGGGTTTTCCGGTTGGGGTGCGAGTGAGGGGCAGTAGACAAGATGAGCGCCGAAGGCGGTGTCCGCTATTCAACGGGATGCGCCTGGCGGCTGCTCCGGCACTCCAGGTCACCCGTGGGGGTGCGATTCGGGTGCGGTCGGGGTGCCGTCTCCTCCCGGCGGGGGTATCTTTCCCGGCCATGAGAACACTGACTCTTAGCTGCGCCCTACTGCTCGCGGGCGCGTGCGCCGATGCCCCCGGCCCGCCCCCATTCGTCGCCGCGGCCGACTCGAAGCAGCTGATGCTGTCGGTGCTCGAGCCGGCAGCCGAGGTCTACTGGGACGCGGTGGGAATCATCATGGACCTGGAGGGTGAGTACAGGATCGAGCCCCGGACCGCGGAGGAATGGGAGGCCGCGGAGAATGCGGCCTGGGTGCTTGCCGAATCGGGCAACCTCCTCCTGCTGCAGGAGCGCGTGCAGGGCGACCACTGGGTGGCGATGTCCCGCGCGATGATCGACATCGGCATGCGGGCGGTCGAGGCGGCGCAGGCACGCGATCCCGACCGCGTATTCGAGGTCGGCGGCGACGTCTACCTGGTCTGCACCGGGTGCCATGCCGTGTACGCCACCCAGACGCTGCGCCCCAACTACGACACCCTTCCGGATCCTGCCGCGGGCGAGGCCTCCCCCGCCGGCCGGCCGGACGGCTCAACCCCCGGGCACCCTTGATCGAACGGTTCCTGGTCTGGCTCGGCGAGACTCCCTGGAGCGTGGCGCTCCTCGAGTCGCTCTACGTGTGGCCGCTCGTGGAGTCGACCCACGTCCTTGCGCTCGGCCTCTTCGTCGGCACCACCGTGATGATGGACCTGCGGCTTCTCGGCGTGGGGTTCCGCAAGGTGCCGGTCACGGCATTCACGGGGCGCCTTCTGCCGTGGACCCACATCGGGTTCATGGTCATGACCGTGACCGGGCTCCTCCTCTTCTACTCGCAACCGCTGCGCTACTACCACAACCTCTTCTTCCGGATCAAGGTGCTGGTGCTCCTGCTGGCGGGCGCGAACGTCGCGATCTTCCACAACGGGGTGCACCGCCACGCCGCAGAGTGGGACCGGGACGCCTCCCCGCCGCGGGCGGCGCGGATCGCCGGCGCGGTGTCGCTGGCCGTGTGGACGGTGGTCGTGGTGACGGGCCGCCTCATCGCCTACAACTGGTTCGATTGCGACATCCAGCCCCAGCCCGGGTGGGTGAACTGGGTAGCGGGATGCCCCGTGGGGACGGAGTAGTGGACGTGATGCAACCCGTTCGCCCCGCTGAATGCTGCAATGACGGACATCACCGCAGCCTGGTAGCCTGACATGCTCGAACCCTTCTTCCGCTGGTGCGAATCGACGCTGATCGGCAGGGCGATCGCCGACTCGGTGTGGGCCTTCCCGATCCTGGAGGCCGTCCACCTCCTCGGCCTGTGCATGCTCGGGGGCGCGCTGCTCGTCGTGGACCTGAGACTGCTCGGTGTCGGCCTCACCAGCCAGCCGGTCGCCCGCCTGGCGCGCTACGCCCGGCCGTGGCTCGTCGCGAGCGTCATCGTGATGGTCCTGACGGGGATTCCGCTGTTCCTGTCGGAGGCCATCAAGGCCTACTACAACACCTCGTTCTGGGTGAAGATGTGCACGCTGCCGGTCGCGCTGGCATTCACCTTCGCGGTGCGCGAACGCGTGGCGCGCCGGGCAGCCGACGATCCCGGCATGACCGGCCGCATCGTCGGGGCCGTGTCACTGGCGCTGTGGTTTACCGTGGCCGCCGCCGGACGCTGGATCGGGTTTTCCTAGCAGCGCCCCTGCTGCCGCCTTGCCTTGAGCAGTTCCTCCTCGTACGGCGCACCCGTCCCGGACGAGCCCAGGAAGATCTTGCTGCCGTCGGTGAAGGTCACGTCACGTCCGTTCGCACGCTTCAGGGAGTGGTCCTTGGCCTGGTAGCCGTCGACGATAATCTCGGTCCCGGGCTCGAGACAGTCCCGGCGCAGGCCCCGCCTGAGCAGCACGTTCGGCGTTCCCCCCTCCACCGCCCACACCTCCTTGGTCCCGTCTTCCTTCTCGATCTCGATGTGGATCCAGGTATGCGGGTTCACCCATTCGAGCTTGACGATCTTGCCCTGGAGCTTGATCGGTGCGTTGCGATCGAACTCGGCTCCGAAGGCGTGATGGGCCACGACCGGGACCGCGACCGCCGCCAGCAGCACCAGCGCGCCGGCCACGAGAATCCATTTCTTGCGCATCGTTTCCTTACCTCCGCTCTTGCCGCTCTTGCCGCTCCTGCGCCCGGGCCCCGCGCAGCACGTTCTCCAGCGCGTAGTTGCCCTCGTGGCAGGCGTATTCGTAAACCAGTCCGTCAAGCCGCGTGAAGGGCACCTCGCCCCGCCATGGCTCGCTCCACATGATCGGATCCTCGACGGTGAATTCGTAGTTGATGGTGTGCTCGTCCACCCGCGTGAACCTTTCGATCACCTTGAATTCCTCCGAAGGCGCGACCCCCTGCAGGGTCTGGTCCGGGTGAAGATTCGTGGTCTCGACGACCAGCGCGTCCCCCTCCCAGCGCCCCCAGGAGTCGCCCATCCACGGACGGATGTGCGCGGGCAGCGGCTTGCGCTCCCCGAGCCGGATGATCCGCACGTCGTGCACCATCTCGGTCATGATCATCACATGATCGGGGGTCTGCACGATCGTGTAGTTGTTGTTGTAGAAGTAGTTGGGGAGCATCGGCGGCCCCGCGTTCGAGCCGAAGGACATGATGCAGCGCTCGGCCAGCGGCCGGTTCTCCGGGTTGTCGTACTGGCCGAACTGGCTGCGGAAGCGGCGTCGCTCGCCGAAGCGGCGGCGGCCCTCGTCGGTGAGTCCGGGAACCCGCCCGTTCTCGGGATGGACCACAAGCGAGGTCCTGGGCTCGCCGTTGAAGACGGCCACCCGCTCACCCGGATCGATGTAGAAGTAGTTGTATCCGCCCGTGCCTCCCGACGCGGCGTCGCTGCGCGCATCGCCGGTGAAGATGCCGCCGACCGGAGGCGCTCCCCGGTTGGGATCGCTGTCAGCGCCCGCCGCCCGCCGCACGCCCTCCCTGAAGCCCTCGATCCTGGCGACCTCTTCCCAGGTATAGACCGGGCCCTGACCTTCCCGGCGCTGGATCGGCGTCGTGGTGGCGTTGGTCCAGTTCCCCTGCAGATCCGGGTGACCGGCGGGGGTGCGGGGGACTACCCACTCGATGGCTGCTGCCTCACGCTCCTGGGCGGTCGCGTGGGGGGCGACGGCGAGCGCCAGCCCCGCGGCCGCGATGCCCACGGCCGACAGGAAGAGGGCGTCCCTCCCGGGAGCCCTACCGGCGGATCGGGTTCTTGCGCAGGTGTCCATACATCAGCTCCTCGACGAATTCCACGCACTTGAACTGCCCAAGACGGGCATTCGGATCGATGTTGCGGTACAGCGGCATGCGGATCTTCCAGGGCCGCGCGAACGTCTCCGGATCGTCCAGCTCCGCTTCATACATGATATGGTTCGCACTGATCATCGTGTACCGCTCGGTCACTGTAAGGCCCGGGCTGTGGTGGTTGCCCGCGCGGTCCAGCCACGTCTGGCCGTTGAATCCGTTCACTTCCACCACGAAGGTGTCGCCCTCCCAGCGGCCGACCGACTGTCCCATCCAGGAATCGACCTGGGGCGGGCCCGGGTCCTCCAGGTAGACTTCGCGCATCGCGCCGGCGTACTCGTACGCCATGAAGACCTTGGCGTCGCTCTGGAAGATCTGGAAGGGGAAGGGCATGTAGGTCGCCCTCGGCACTCCCGGCAGGTAGCACTTGATCTCCGGATCGCGCTCCAGCCACATCTGGCGGTTCTCGTCGCGGAGCTCCAGGGCGTCCGGCAGGTAGGGGATCACGCCGCCCTCGACTACGCCGTAGCCGGATGGGACGGACCCGACCGCGCCCAGCGCCAGCACCTCATTGGCCGGAACCGGGATCACCGGCCCGGGCTGCATGGCCAGCGCGGGCCGCGCGGCGTGCGGCTCGATGTCCCAGTGGGCGTTGCCGAGCGCCTGCCACAGACCGTTCATGTCGGGCCTGCCGGAGGGCGTGCGGGGGATGCCGGGCGTCTGAGCGCACGCGAGGGCCGGGAAGGCGGCGGCCATCGCCACGAGAATCAGCGCGCAAACGGGCAATCTGTTCATGGTGACAATGTGCGGAACCTGCCCGCCCGGGGCCAGCTTTGGCGCTTCGCAGCGGTAACCCCGGAAGCCGCCCCCGGCCGCATCAGCTGCCGTCGCCGCCGGAATCGCCCACCGCGAACGCCAGCAGCAGGTTGCCCGGCATCTGGCCGAAGGTGCCGTAGCCGCTGTTGACGAAGAGCATGCCTCCGGCCACCACCGGTCCGGGACCGTCGATCGCGCCTCCCCTGCCGGGCACCCCGCCGACCGTCTCGACCGGCTGCGTCGTGTCGAACTCCCAGATCACCGCCCCGTCCACCGCGGAGTGGGCCCGGATCACCCCGTCCAGACCGCCGGCGAAGACCACACCGTCGATCACCGCAGCCCCGGCCGAATTGGTGGCGAAGCAGCGCCTCCTGCCGCGGCAGGAGTCCTCCGGCATCATCGCTCTCCAGACCACCTCGCCCGTCATGAGGTCAAGCGCGTACAGACCCGGCGAGAGTTCGCGCTCGGGATTCACGTCCACGATCACGGCGTTCCGGTCGGCGTTCGGTGCGTAGGCGTAGCGGCCATCGCTCGCCATCCCCCAGTGAATCCCCCCCAGCGCGCTGCCCTTTCCGACCGCCGTCGACCAGAGGAGCGCCCCGTCGTTGTCGGGGTCGAGAGCCCACACCATCCCCGATTTCTGCCCCGCAACCAGGATCTCCTTGCCGTCCGGACGGGTCACCAGCATCGGTGCCATCCCGAAGTCCAGATCGGGGCCAACGGGATCGGGGCAGTTCTCGCGGTAGGCCGCCTGCGTGCACGCCATGTTGAAGGCATCGCCGGAGGTTCCCTGGAACGACCAGACCAGCTCCCCGGTCTCCAGGTCGAGCGCCAGAATCGCGTCGCTGTTCCCGGTCGTGGGGTGGGTCAGGTTCTCGCCCGTTCCGGCGTACAGCAGTCCGCGGGCGGGATCGATGGTGGGGCTGGACCAGACGGCGGCTCCGGACGGCCCCCAGGTCGTCGTCCCGATCCCGTTCCTGCCCGTCTCCTCAGGGTAGCCGGGGATCACCCGGTGGTACCAGAGCACCTCGCCGGTAGCGGCGTCGAGGGCTGCGACCGCGCCGGAAGAGGTGCAGCACTCGTATCGCGGATCACCCGCCGCCGTGACCTCCAGTGAAGAGACGGGAACAAAGAGACGTCCATCGTGAAGGGCCGGGCTTCCGGTGCCGTATGCGACGGCGTGCCAGCCGACCCGCTGCTTCCAGAGCAGTGAACCGCTCTCCAGGTCGACGGCGTATGCGCTGGTGCGCGAGTCCACGAAATACGCGGCCGAGCGCCCCTCCGGCCCCTCGCCGACCACGATGGCGCCCCGGACCAGCGCATCCGCCTCGAAACCCCACCGTACGCACCCGGTTGCCAGGTCCAGCGCCACCACCTCGCCGAACGGCCCGGCCACCAGGGCGGCGTCACCGGCGACCGCGGGCGAGGTCCGCATGTTCGTGCCGCCCGGAAAGGCGAACGCCCAGCGCAACTCGAGGCTGGGCACATCGGACGCGCTCAGCCCCGCCCGCTCCGGCGGCTGGTAGCCCGTGCCCGCCAGGTTGCCTGCGAAGCCCATCCAGGAGACAGTGGCCGGGTCCATGCCGGTCCAGGGGAGCCCACTGCAAAAGGTGGACTCCGGGACACGGCTGGCTTCGTAGCGGCGGCGGGTAAGGTACTCGGCCACGGCGATGCGCTCCTCGCGCGTCAGGTCGGCGCCCTCGGCACGCATCACGCCGTCCTCGAGGGAGGCGACGATGGCACGGGGGGTGAGCTGCCGGAGGAGATTGACCCCCGGCGCGCGCTCGGTGCCCGCAGGCGTGTGGCAGCTCGCGCACGCGGTCTCGAAGATCTCCGCGCCCTCCTGGGCGGCGGAGGGGGTGCAGGGAACCAGCGAAAAAATGGCCACGGCGACCGTACTGGCGACGATGCTGCGTGGGGTCATGGGGTTGCTTCCAGGCTGTGGGCCGTTGACTCCGGAGGTTTGTACAGGACACGATAAGCCCCCGGAGGCTCTGGACGCTACACAGAACCTCCGGGGGCTTCTGAAACCGGCCGCAACCCGGCGCGAAGGCCGCTTACGGCGCGAACGTTGGATCGTGTTTCGGCTTAGTTGCCGAAGCGGCGACCGCTTGCCCTTGCCGGGTTGGGCTGGGTACTTGGACTAGACAAGTGATCACCTCCCTTTTCATGGGTTTGACATCGGGCGGGACTGTGCATCCTGCGCGAAAACGGAACCGCCATTCATGACGGCACCGCGTTTGGCCACCATGGCCAGCTTCAATGTATAGTGACTTGTGGCGGAGAATCAACCTCGGCGCATGGGGACTGTTCGAGTGCAGAGTGTCTCTACGGGAACAGAAAGTAAAGCAAACATGACAGTTGGCAATGTCTACCTTACGTTCTTGACGAGAATCCAGCCCAAGCGCTGCGCCGCCCCGCAGGTCCGCGCCTTCCCGGCCATCGGCGCCGCACTGGCAGCCTGCGCCGCGGCAGCCTGCTTCGTGCTGGCGGGCTGCACAACCGAGTCTCCCCCGGAAGCCGATCTCGTGCTCACCGGCGGCCCCGTCATCACCCTCGACGCGGGGAGCCGCGTGGCGGAAGCGGTGGCGGTGGTGGGTGACCGCGTGGTCGCCGTCGGGACCGTGGCCGAGATCGAAGCAATGGTCGGTCCCGGGACCGAGCGGGTCGACCTGGCGGGCCGCGCGGTGACCCCGGGACTCATCGACGCGCACGTGCACTTCGCGAGCGGGGGCGCGAACCGCCTCTACAACCTCGACATGAGCTACCCGAACGTCGAGAACATCGCGGATGTGCAGCGGATGGTGGGCGAACAGGCCGCGCTCGTGGGCGAGGGCGAATGGGTGCGGGGTGGTGGGTGGGACGAGGGCAAGCTGGAGGAGCTGCGCTACATCTACGCGACCGATGTGGACGAGGTGGACGAGGGGCGGCCCGTCTGGCTGATGCACACCATGGGCCACTACGGCGTGGCCAACTCGGTCGCGCTGGAGATGGCGGGGATCACCGCGGGCACCCCGGATCCGCCGGGCGGCACCATCGACCGCGACGCAGCCGGCCAGCCCACCGGAGTCCTCAAGGAATCCGCGATGGGGCTCGTCACGCGGCTCATCCCCCGGCTCGGCCCGGACCAGCAGCGCGAGGGCATCCGCTCCCTGGCCGGCGCCTTCAACGCCGAGTGCATGACCGGCGGCAAGGACCCGGGGATCACGCAATACACCTGGGACGCGTACGCCGACGTCCTCGCCGACGGCGACCTCACCGTCCGCATCTTCGCCCTGTGGAGCGCGCTGGACGGGACCATCGAGGAGGTGCGTGCCTACGCGGAACGTCTCGCCGCTTTCACCCGCCCCTACGAATCCACCGGCGACGACCGCCTCATCGCCGGCGGCGTCAAGCTCTACATCGACGGCAGCGGCGGCGCCCGCACGGCGTGGCTATACGACGACTGGAACCGCGAGTCCACCGGCACCGACACCGGCAACCGCGGCTACCCCACCATGGATCCCGACGAGCTGCGCGAGCGCTTTCGGGCCTACCACGACGCGGGCCTCCACGTCGGCATGCACGCCATCGGCGCCCGCGCCATCGACTGGACGGTCGAGAGCATCCAGGAGGCCCTCGCGGCCACCCCGACCCGCGGCCTCCGCCACTCCATCATCCACTCCAACATCCCCACCGACCACGCCCTCGACGCCATGGCCGAGCTGCAGCGCGACTGGCAGGCCGGCTACCCGGAGCCCTCCCCGACCTTCACATGGTGGATCGGCGACACCTACGCCGGCAACTTCGGCCCGGAGCGCGCCCTGCGCCTCAATCCCTTCCGGTCCTACCAGGCCCGCGGGATCATCTGGGCGAGCGGGTCGGACTTCTTCGTCACGCCCTTCCCGGCCCGGTACGGCGTGTGGGCCTCGGTCGCGCGCCAGCCGCTCCTGGGCGTCTACGGCGATGCGCCCTACGGCACCGCCGAGTCGGTGGATGCGGAGACCGCGCTGCGCTCCTTCACCGTTTGGGCGGCCCACCAGCTGTTCCTGGAAGACAAGGTGGGGACGATTGAGCCCGGAAAGTACGCGGATCTGGCCGTATGGGACCGCAATCCGCTATCGGTCCCGACCGAGGAGCTGCGCGACATGGTGTGCGAGATGACGGTGTTCAACGGGGAGGTGGTGTTTCGGGGGGAACCGGTCGTCCCGTGAGAATCGCCTGCATCCTGCTTTCCGCCCTCGGCATGGGTCATATCACCGCGATGCGCCTTGGTGCTCAGGAGCCGGAGGTTGTGTCCGGTGAAGTGACCTGCGGCGAATGCGTGATCACGCTCGACACCGTTGTGACCATCGGCGGACTGGACGGACCCGGTCTGGAACTCGTCTCACCGTTTTCGCATGTCGCCGTGGACCGGCGGGGCCGCATCCTCCTCTGGAATTCCAGGGAAGCGGAGGTTGCGGTGTTCGATTCCACCGGCACCTACCTGCGGACCATCGGGGGACGTGGAGAGGGCCCTGGGGAGTACCAGTCCATCTCTCACATTGGCGTGGGTCCCCATTACATCCACGTGTTCGAGTATCACAAGGGCCGAACGATGCTGGACCACGACTTTCAGGTGCTCCGGACCGACCGGTTTCTGGGAGAGGTCAGGTCGGCTGCCGTGGTGAGCGATGACGTGGCGGTGTTTCTTACCTCCGTTCCGACTCCCGGGTCGGTGGATCACAAGTTTCATGTGCTACGGCCTTCTGGAGAGATGGCCTCACGTGGGTACGATGGCAGGGTCCATTCCCCCGAGCAGACGCCCCGGGCCACGCACACGGCCGTTGCGGGGCGGGACGAGACCGTTTGGGCGGTGCCGTGGGAAACCAACCGAATCGTGCGCTGGGACCTGACGCCGGAGCCGAGGATCCGCAGGGTCTACGATCGTCGTGTTGCGGAGTTCGACGAGGGCGACGATGAATTCGCGCCAGCGGCGCTGGGCTCGGCGATGTTGGACGATCGGGGGCTATGGCTTGTGTGGCACACAGCCGATCCGGACTGGACCGGTCCACCTCCACCGCCGGAGGCCAGGCTCCATGAAATCGACATTGTCGAGTTGCGTGATGGGTGGCTCGATCTTGTGGATCCCGCTACCGGGCGTACGCTCGCTCGCTATCACCACGACGGCGTGTTTGTCGGCTTTGATGGTAGTTCCCGCTATGTGATCGGCTACGAGGAGACGGAGGCCGGAGTGCCATTCCTGCACATCCTGGAGCCCCGGCTGTCCCGGCGGTGACTCACGCCGCCTTGAACGCCCTCCGAAACGCCAGCGCACTCACCACCACCCCGACCGCGATCCAGATGACGCCCCAGGTCATGGTCGGCACCCCGGTGAGTTCCGCCAGCATGGCCGCGTCGGATCGCAGGTGGGGCCGGTCCAGCACATCGCTCTTGATGTCGAGGATGGCGTAGAGGCAGCTGGTCAGTCCCAGCGCGGTCATCAGAATGCGGCTGGCCGCGGGTCCGAGCTTGCGCCCGGCGATCATCAGGGTGGCGCCGAAGGCCAGTCCGAAGGCCAGGCCGAAGCTGTTGCGGACATAGAGCGCCGTTAGAACCACCACCAGCGTGCCGACGCCGAAGACCACCGCCGGAGTGGGGATTCGCCGACTGTTTGTGGCCGCCAGCAGCGCCACACCCCAGATCAGGCTGCCGAGGTAGCCTGCCGAAAGGGTGAGGAAGGCGTTGCCGCCGCCGCAGTAGCAGGCGCCCCCCTGGTAGGGATCGAGGGTGATCTTCTCGATGGTGCCGCCGGTGGCGATGGAGGCGATCCCGTGGCTGATCTCGTGCAGCATCACGACGAAGATCTTGAGCGGATAGACAACGGGCGTGTCCCACAGCAGCCAGAGGGCGGCGAAATAGAGGGCGAAGCCGGCCAGGAAAGCCAGCTTTCTCTTGACTAGGTCCGATTGCATGTCAGTGGCCATGTCGGGTGGCTCCGAAAAGGGGTGTGGATTGGACTCCGTTCCCTACGTGCGGGGTTGGTCGAGTGTTCCGGGATCCTCACCAATTATTGGCGCACCGGGCGCGCTTGGGTAGGTTGATCTGCCGCCCGTCTCCGTGCCGACCAGGAGAACTTCCCGTGAAGCGATGCATCCCGATCACCATTGCCGCCGTCGTCGCGGCCGCCTGCAACGTCGACGAATTCAGGCCGGTCGAGGTGGGCGACCCCGCGCCTCCATTCACCGCGCTCACCCTGGAAGGCGCCGAGACCGGAAGCGCGGACCTGCTCGGCGGACCCTACATGCTCAACATCTGGGCCACCTGGTGCGCACCCTGCCGGGAGGAGATGCCCGAGCTGCAGGAACTGCACGATACCTACGCCGATCGTGGCTTCCAGGTGGTCGCGGTCAGCGTGGACAACCGCAGCGACGGGGACCAGATCGTCGCGTTCCTGGAGGAGCACGACATCACCTTCCCTGTATGGCACGATCCGACGTGGGCGATCCAGGATGCGTACTTCCTGCTCGGACTTCCCGGGAGCTTTCTGATCGATGCCGAGGGGAAGATCGTCCGCAAATGGCCGGGGCCGTTCCGGCCCATGGATGAGGATGTGCAGGTGGACGTGCGCGCGCTGCTTCCCGCGGCGGCGGCACAGCCTTGACCGAGCATTCCGGCTCGGGTCCGGAAGCAATCCTCCGGTGAGCGCTGAGCGACCGGAACCGGGAGGGCTGCGCTGAGCGCCCAGGGATCTCCGGCGTCGACCGCTAACGGATCTCCGACCGCGAGCGCCCACGGATCGTCGGCGGGCGAACCAAAGGTCGTCGCCGGCCTGAGCCGCGACCTGGGCCTGGTGTCCGCCCTGGCGATCGGGACCGGCACCATGATCGCCGCCGGGATCTTCACCCTGTCGGGGCTGGCGGTCGGGTACGTGGGGAGCGCGGCGATCGTCTCTTTCCTGCTCGCCGCGGCCGTGGCGGCCTTCACTGCGCTCACCTACTGCGAATTCACCTCGATCTACCCCTCCTCCGGCGAGGGCTACCTCTACGCGCGCAAGACCTTCCCGCCGCTGCTGGCGTACCTGGTGGGCTGGTGCATCCTGCTGGGCTACGCGTCGTCCTGCGCCTTCTACATCGCCAGCCTGTCCACCTACTTCAACGAGTTCATCTGGCACGTGCCCCTGGTGGCGCTGCCGGGGCTCGTCTTCCTGGCCGCGCTCACGCTCCTCAACATGAAGGGCACCAAGGAGAGCGGCACCTTCCAGATCGTCGTCACGGTCGCCAAGATCGCGCTGCTGGTGTGGTTCATCGCTGGTGGCCTGGGCGGCTTCGACACGGCCTCCATCACCGAGCGGTTCAGTACCGACCTCCCGCTCATCGCGTCCACCGCCGCGCTCGTCTTCATCACCTTCTTCGGGTTTTCGGCGATCGCGGCCTCGGCGGGCGAGGTGATGAACCCGACGAAGACGATCCCGCGCGCGATCTTCATCTCGATGCTGGTGGTGACGGTGCTCTACGCGCTGGTGGTGCTGGTCGTGGTGGTGGCCGACCTGAACGAATACACCGAGGCCGCGATGGGCGTGGCCGCGCGGGCCTTCCTGGGGCCGATCGGGGGGGCGGTGATCGTGGGTGGAGCGATCTTCTCGATGATCTCCGCGTCGAACGCCTCGATCCTCGCCGGGTCCCGTGTGGCGTTGTCGATGAGCCACCGGAGCCACCTGCCCGGCTTCTTCGGCCGCATTAGCGCGCGCACGCACACGCCCTATGTGGCGGTGCTGGCGGCGGGCGGCTCGATCGGCCTCTTCGCGCTCCTGCTGCCGCTCGAGGACCTCGCCCACTTCGCGAACCTGGTGCTGCTGCTGGCCCTGTGCTTCGTCAACGCGGCGCTGATCGTCCACCGCCGCCGCTTCCCCGACATCGAGCGCCCCTTCCGGGTCCCTCTGGTGCCACTCCTGCCCGCGCTGGGGATCGCGGCCAACATCTACCTGATCCTGCAAATCCCGATCCACGGGCACCTGCAGCCGGTGCTGCTCGCCATCCTCGCGCTGCTGGTGGGGCTGTTCTGGTACGCCGCCTGGCGCGGCACCCGCTACGAGGTTCCCGACGCGGCGGGGCCGGTCTCGCGCATCGTCGCCCTGCGGGCATCCCCGCGCGAAGCCCCCTTCCGCATCCTGCTCCCGGTCTACAACCCCCACACGGCCGAGCCCCTGCTGCGGATCGCCGCCACCCTGGCCCGGCAGCGCGACGGCGAGGTCACCCTCCTGCGCGTGGTGCAGGTCCCCGACCAGCTGCCGCCCGAGCTCGCGCGCAAGGCGATCGAGGCCGAGGACGACATGCTGGAACGCCTGGCCGCGCTGGAAGGCGAGCTGGGCGTTCCCATCACGACCGAGGTGCGGGTGGGGCGCAACGTGGCCCGCGCCGTCCTGGAGGCCCGGCGCGAAGACCGCTCCCACCTGATCCTGCTCGGCTGGAAGGGCTTCACGACCACCGCGCGAAAGATTCTCGGCGAGGTGACCGACGACGTCGTGCGGCTGGCGCGCGCCGACATCATGCTGGTCCGGTTCGGGCCCGGGCGGGCGGTTCCCCGGCGCATCCTGCTCCCCACCGCGGGGAGCGTGCACGCGCGCAAGGCGGCGGGGTACGCGGCCGGCCTTGCGGAGGGAGCCGCGGGTACGCTGACGCTGGCCGGAGTCGTGCCCGCGGACGCGCCGGAGCGGAACCGCGCGGAAAAGGAGAAGTGGCTGGCCGGGGAACGGGCCGGGATGCCGGAGAGCGCGGCGGTGGAGACACGGGTCCTGGCCGGGGCCGGCGTGGTCGAGGCGATCGTGGCTGCGGCGGACGACTACGATGCGGTCATGGTCGGCGCCTCGGGCGACAGCTTCTCGAGCCGCATCCTCTTCGGCACCATCCCGGAGCGGATCGCGCGCGAGGCGCCGGGCACGGTGATCGTGCTGAAGAGCCATGAGCGCGTGCGGGCGTTCATGGGGCGGGTGGCGGCGGACTGAGGGGCGTGCGAATGTACCGATCGGCCCGGTGTCTCCTCGTAGCGGCCCCGTTTCTCGCCCTGTCTGCGTGTGAACGGCCCGCAGACGAGGCCCCGCCAAACACGGTCACCGTCCGGGACTCGGCCAACATCCGGATCGTGGAGAATCATGCCCCGGAATTGGATTCCGCCCACTTCTGGACGGTGGACCCCGAGCCGGAGATCGTGATCGGCGGGTATCGCCCGAACCAGGCGGCCGATGATCCCGCCCACCTGCTGTGGCGGCTCGCGGGGGCCGCGCTTCTTTCGGACGGGCGGGTGGCCGTGCTCTCCAGCGGTGAGTCCATGGTGCTGGTGTTCGACACCACGGGCGCTCTCTCCGGGTCGTTCGGGGGCAAGGGGCAAGGCCCGGGCGAATTCTCCTACCCCCTTCATCTCCAGGTTCTTCCAGCGGACACGATCGCGGTCTGGGACTACTTGTTGGGCGGGATCAGCTATTTCGATCCATCCGGAAACCTTCTGAGGGATCGGACCCTGGACGTGAGCGCCTTGTTCGCGGCCGCGCAAACGCCGGAGCAGCGCCTGAGCGAGCCCGCAACCGTGCCCCTTCCGGACGGAACATTCCTGGTTGACGTATATCCCCGGGACTGGGCTCCCGCTGTCTACACACTCTACAAGGCCCCGACGGGCTATGTGAGGGTCGACTCGGCCTACGCCACCTACCATTTCGGGTGGTGGGACGGGCAGGAACAGGTCGCGGCCCCGCCACTAATCCCCTTCTTGCTCCCCTTCCCAACGCAGGCGGTCTTCACGACCGGCGGGAGCCCCCTGTCGGTGTACATCAGCAATGGGGATCGATACGAAGTTCACCAGTTCTCTCCGACGGGTGTCCTTCGCCGAATCATAAGGCGCACGGCGGTGGAGCCGATCCCCATCCTCGCCTCGGAGGTCGAGGCCTGGAAGGCGCGGCTGTCGGAACGCCAAACATTGGATTGGGACGGGTGGGATGAGGTCCTGGAGGAATACCCGCCGAGACTTTATCGCGCGAGGGTCGCGGGGCTGATCACCGACAGCGACGGGCACCTTTGGGTGGCGAACCGGCTGGACGATCAGTCGAGCGAGTGGAGCGTCTTCGACCCGGAGGGCCGGTGGCTGGGGACGATGCAGCTGCCGTTTCCCCGGGTCAGCTGGATCGCCGGGGATCGGATTGTCGGGTTGCTGACCGACCCCGTCACGGACGTGGAGTCGGTGCAGGTCCACCGGCTGAACCGCACCGCGCCGCGTTGAGCCGGGCGCCCGTCCCCTCGCTCCGAAAGCCCGGCTAACAGACAGATCCTACCAGACCTCCCCCAACAGCCGCATCCAGTTGCCGCCCACGATCTTCTCGACCCGCGCCTCGCTGTGCCCCCGCGCCAGCAGCCCGTCGGCGATCATGCGCATCCGGGCGGGCGAATTGAGGTCCGGCACGAAGAGCACCTCGTGTTCCCCGGGCGCGCCGATCCCGAGGCGCAGCCGCTCGTCCGCGAACTGCTGCAGCGTGGCGCGGTAGGTTTCGTCGTCCACCGTGGGGGTGATGGAGTTGTCGCTGCCGATGCCGACGTGCTCCTCGCCGCAGACGTTCACGGCATGCTCGATGTGGAGGTAGAGGTCGTCGGCGGTGGCTGGCCCCCCGGCGTTCAGGAACGGCATCAGGTAGATGCCGATGACGCCGCCGCGTTCGGCCATCGCGCGCATCTCCGCGTCCTGCTTGTTGCGGGGATGTTCGTACACGGCGGAACAGCCCGAGTGGGTGATGGACATGGGGCCCGGCGCGGCCGCGATCGCCTCGGCGGTGGTGCGCTGGCTGCAGTGGGACAGGTCGATCAGCACCCCGGCCGCCGCCAGGTGGGCCACGAGTTCGCGCCCGAAATCGGTCAGGCACCCGTTGCCCGGCGACAGACAGCCCTCGCCCACCAGGTTGGGCAGGTTGTAGGTGAGCTGAACGATCTTGACGCCCTGTGCGTGGAATTCGTCCATGCGGGCCAAGTCGGTGCCGAGCATGACGGTGTCCTGAAAGCCCATGATCAGCGCCAGACGGCCGGCCGACTTTGCCGCCTCGATCTCGCTAACGCTCGCCGCGAGTGAGAGCACATCGGGGTTCGACTCCACCTCGCGCTGCCAATAGGCCAGATGCTCCAGCGACCGCGCATACGCCTCGTCCGGGGTCTCGCCGCTCCCGCTCGCGGTCACGTTCACCGCGGTGATCCCGGAGGCTGCCGCGTTGCTCACCATCTCCGCCGTGAGTGGGCGACCGATCCGGTTCGGGACGTTGAAGGGCCCCGGGCTGGCGAGCGCGTCGACGACAAAGGCGGCGTCGTATCCGCTCCAGCCGGCCTCATCGGACTGGAAGATGGCGGTCACGGAACGTTCCCCTTCCACTTGGATGGCCAGTCGCGCCGACCTGCGGTCGTGCTGACTCGCCGCCGAGCTGAACGGCGGTCCTGCTGACGCGCGATCGTGCTGACAATGCGCGCGCCATACGCGAGAATTCAAGACGAGTCCCCAAACACCTGTCCCCAAAGGGTTCCCCCACCTCTCACCCCCTCGCCCCTGCATCCCCCCAGGTGAACATCCTCTCCAGAGACCACATGCTCGACCGGGCCAGGGAGCTGCGCCCGTGGGACGTGGTGGTGATCGGCGGCGGCTGCACGGGACTCGCGACTGCCCTCGACGCGTGTGCCCGCGGGTACCGGACCCTGCTGCTCGAACGGGGCGACTTCACCGGCGGCACCTCCAGCCGTAGCACCAAGCTGATCCACGGCGGGGTCCGCTACCTGCGGCAGGGCGAGGTCGGCCTCGTCTACGGCGCCCTGCGCGAACGGCACCGGCTACGGAGGAACGCGCCCCACCTGGTGGACGACCTTCCCCTCGTCGTGCCCGCGTATCGCTGGTGGGAGCGGCCGTACTTCGGCGCCGGGCTGAAGGTCTACGATGCCCTGGCCGCGGGTCGGAACCTCGGTGCGTCACGACTGCTCAGCCGTCGCGACTGCCTGAACCGGATCTCCACTCTGCGGCCCCGGGGGCTGCACGGGGGCGTCCTCTTCCACGACGGGCAGTTCGACGACTCCCGCCTGGGGTGGGCGATGGCGCGGACCGCGGTCAGCCTTGGCTGCGTCGCGCTCAACTACGCGCAGGTGGTCGCGCTGGTGGAGTCGCGCGGGGCGGTGAAGGGGGTGCGCGTGCGCGATCTGGTGGGCGGCGCGGAGTGGGAGGTGCGCGGCGCCGTGGTAGTGAACGCGGCGGGTCCGTTCGCCGATTCGATCCGGCGGATGGACGACCCGGACCAGAACCCTGCCGTGGTGCTGAGCCGGGGCGCGCACATCGTGGTGAGCAGTGCCTTCCTGCCTGGCCACACGGCGATGCTCGTTCCCCGAACCGACGACGGCAGGGTGCTCTTCGCGATTCCGTGGCACGGTCACGTCGTAATCGGCACCACCGACGTGCCGGTCGGCGAGCCGTCGCGGGACCCGGCTGCGAGCGACGAGGAGGTGGACTACCTGATCGAGCATGCGGGGCGGTACCTGGCTCGCCCGATTACCCGGGCGGATATCCTCTCGGCGTGGGCCGGTCTGAGGGGACTGATGGCCGCCGGCCCCGAGCAGAACACCGCCGCGCTGTCCCGCGGCCACAGCGTGGGGGCGTCCCGGCGGGGACTGGTGACGGTAACCGGCGGGAAGTGGACGACCTGCCGCAAGGTCGCGCAGGACACGGTGACCATCGCCGCCGACGTCGGTGGGCTGTCCCCGGCTCACACCCGCACCGCGGCGCTCAGGCTGCACGGCTACTCGCGGCGGGGCGACGCCCGCTACCCCTGGAAGGTGTATGGCACCGACGCCGACGCGATCCGCGAACTGGAGGAGGCCGACGAGCGCCTTGCCGGTCTCATGCACCCCGCGCTGCCGTACCGGCTGAGCCAGGCCGCGTGGGCCGCCCGCAGCGAGATGGCGGTCCGCCTGGAGGACGTTTTGGCGCGGCGGACGCGTGCGCTGTTCCTGAACGCGCGGGCGGCAGCGCAGGCGGCGCCTGGAGTAGCCGCCGCCATGGCACATGAACTGGGCTGCGACGAGCGCTGGGCCGCCGACGAGGTCCGGGCTTTCACGCGGCTGGCGAGTCGCTACGTTTCCTAGTCAACAGTGGCGCGCACGGCGATGGATGACGTCCGTCGCCGCCCGCATCCGACCGGGCGCCCATGCCGCGACCCATCGAAAAAGGACACATCAGACCCATGTCACAATCTCCGGGCAGGCCCGGGACCGACGAATACGCCGAGTTCTACGCACCCTACATCGCGGCGGTGAAAGAGCCGCTGCTGGACACGCTCGAAGCGGAGGCCGGCGAGTGGGGTGCGCTTCTCGCCAGCGTTCCGCCGGACAGGGAGGGGTACCGCTACGCGCCCGGCAAGTGGTCGGTGCGCGAGGTGGTGGGCCACGTCACCGACGCCGAACGGATGTTCACCGTGCGCGCCATGGCGTTCGCCCGCGGGGACCGGTCGCACTTCCCCTCCTTCGACGAGAACGCGTACGCCGCCAATTCCGGCGCTGATGGCCGCACCCTCGCCGACCTCGCCGAGGAGTTCACGACCGTCCGCCGGGCGACCGTCCTGCTGCTGAGGAGCTTCGACGAGGAGGTCTGGAGCCGCAGGGGGGTGGCCAGCGGCTACGAATTCACGGTCAGGAGCCTGGCCTGGATCATCGCGGGCCACTCCCGGCATCACCGGAGGGTGTTGGCGGAGCGGTATTTGTAGAAATTCGGCCCAAAGCGGCAATGGGAACCCGACCCTCCAAGCGGCTTGGAGTGGTACTTCACACCGACTATCTTGGTACTTGACAGAAACCCCAAGGGAGAATGAGATGAGCGACACGGCGTGGCTGGTAGGCGGTGGTTTCGCCTCGGTCGTGCTGTGTCTGATCGCGTTCTGGAGGTTGATCAAGACCGAGATTCGACAGGAAGTAGGAGTCCTGCGCACAGAGTTCCGGACGATGCGCGAAAACGATCTTGCTCACCTGGACGAGAAGCTGGGCGGGCTGCGCCTGGAAGTCGAAAGAGGCTACGCTCACCTCGATGAGAAGCTTGGGGAGCTGAGCGACCATTTCACCCGAACGGTGGACCACGTTGATGGGCGGATAACCCGGATGGGCGATCGGATCGGTCGCCTGGATGGGCGCGTGAATCGATTGGATGGGCGCGTGACTCGATTGGATGGGCGCGTGACTCGATTGAGCGACCGAATGGACACGCGTTTCGTCCGGATCGACGCGCGAATGGACCACCTGGGGGCTCAGATGGATGAGCGGATCGGCGAGGTCAGAACCGAGCTCCGCACTGTGGCGGATGCGCTGAAGGGAGGCCTCCTGACATCGGAAACGCGGATCATGCAAGCAATCGCAACACTGGCCGAATGAAGCTCCGCATCCTTTCCCGCTCCGAAATCCTCTCCCTCATCAGCATGCGTGACGCCATTGGGGCGATGGCGCGCGCCTTCGGACAGCTGTCGGCAGGCTCGGCCGAGATGCCGGTGCGGGGGGCGTTGACAACGGGGGACGGGATCTCGCTCTTCATGCCCGCGCGGCTGGGTGCGACCGGGGAGCGGGGAGCCAAGGTCGTATCCGTGTTCGGCGGGAACCGGTCGCGCGGACTCCCGTCGATCAACGGGGTGATTCTGATGCTCGACGACGGGACGGGGCTCCCGGCGGCGCTGATGGACGCGGGTGAACTCACGGCGATCCGGACCGCGGCGGCCGCCGGCCTTGCGGCCAGGCTCCTGAGCCGGGCGGAGTGCCGTGTGCTGGCGATCTTCGGGGCAGGGGTCCAGGCCCCGAGGCAGATCGAGGCGATCCGGGCGGTGCGGCCGATTCAGGAGGTGAGGGTGGTGTCGCGGGGTGGGGAATCGGCCAGGGCGCTGGCCGATTCGCTTGATGGCGTAGAGGCGCGGGCAGTGCGCAACCCGGCGGAGGCGGTCGACGGGGCGGACATCATCGTGGCCGTCACCACCTCACGCACCCCCGTCTTTGATGGCTCGGGCCTGCCCGCCGGGACGCACGTGAGCGGAAGCGGCAGCTTCCTGCCGGATCATCAGGAGGTCGGCAGCGAGGTCGTGACCCGCGCGCGGGTGGTGGTGGAGGACCGCGAGGCCGTGCTGGAGGAGGCGGGCGACCTCATCATCCCGATCGGGCAGGGGCTGGTGACGCGGGAGGTGATCGACGCCGACCTCGGTGAGATCGTCAACGGGGAAGCACCGGAGGGCAGGGCAGGGCGTGACCTCACCTTCTTCAAGTCGGTGGGAACCGCGGTCCAGGATGTGGCGATCGGCGGCGAGGTAATGCGCCGCGCGGAGGAGGCGGGGGTGGGGCGCGTGGTGGAGCTCTGAGCCCGACTCATCGGTCCGACACCCCCTCCAACTCCCTGACCAGCACCTCCAGCATGTCGGTATAGAACACGCGGCGGGACCGTTGGTCCTGGGTAAGCGGCGCGACTACCCCCTCGATATCGCCTGCAAGACGGCCGATTCGGGTGACCAGCTCCCCGAACTCGCGTTCCAGGTCCCGCAGCTTGGCGGCCCGTGGGCTTTCGTCGTCGTCCGCCACGGCCTCAAGTGCTTCTTCCACACGAGCCAGCTGCCGCTGGGCCCGCGCCCGCAATTCGCCAAGCTGCAGCAGGGTCGCCGTCCAGGCCGAGCGGGTGGCGGGCGTGACGTTGAGCCGCGGATCCTCGTGCACCTCGAACGGCTGCGCCAGCTGCGCACCCGCAACCGCCCCGGCGCCATCGACCTGCAGCCGCGCGGTGTAGTTGCCCGGCACGACCAGCGGCCCCCGCCCCCCGCCGCCGCCGAAC
>VXLT01000255.1 GCA_009841475.1 Gemmatimonadota bacterium | reverse complement strand
GCGGCTTCTCCTCGATGGCCACGCCCTGGCCGACGAGCTTGCGGACGGCGCGGCCGACCTTTTCGTGGTGGCACCCGAGGAAGCTCGTCCACTGCGCGCGCGTGAACACGCCGCCATGGAAGCAGGCGAGCGCGATCCATTCCGCGCGGCGTCCCCTCCAGCCGAAGGGCTTCAACCCTTCTGCACGCTCCCTGAGACCGGGGACCGCTCTGTCCTCCGTCAGGTCGAACCGTTGCTTCGTCGTCTCCATGCCCGAAACGGTGAAGGGCCGCTTGGAGGGAAGTCAACCCGTGAGGGATTCCCGAGTGTCCATAGTGCCCCAAGAGATGTCATGTCGGTGCGGCTGGCTCATTACGCCATTGAGAGTTCCCATCTGCGGGGGACTCGACACGTGCGGAAGATTCCCCCAGTAGGCAGGGTGTTTTTCCGCAACGGGATGCGGTTTTCTCCCCTTTCTGCCCGGATACCCGATGGGCGATACTGCTCGTGTCCTCCGCGCAAATCGGTGCGTTGGACAAGACACACCACTTCCATCGGAGGAGGAAGACACATGATGCAGACGATTGGACGTTCCACCGTCGCCCTCGCGGTGGCCGCCTTGGCGCTGTTTACCACAGCTGCCGTTCCGGGCGACGCCACCACCACCATCACAGCCGCCGCCACGTGCGGGGCCGCAGGCATGGCGACCTGCGAGGAGTACACCGGTGCCGAGTGCATCGTCTCGGTCGGTGGCGAGACAGTCATCAGGGACGACCGCTGCGACTGGGAGAGCAACGGATGCGGCCCCGAGTAGACACTCGCCGTCCCCGTCGCCACCGAGGCGTCGCAAATGTGGGCGCGACGCTCTCGGTGGCGGTGGGCGCCTTCCTCGCGGCGCCCGCTGAAGCTCAGTGGAGCTTGGGTCCGCCTGAACTAAGGGTCGGAGTCGGCGAAAACCCGGTGGTACCGTTTGAGGAAATCGTGGGCATCCTCGTTCGCGGTGACCTCGCTTACGTCGCTGACGCTGGGTCCAGGCAGATCCACGCGTTCGCTCTAGCGACGGGGCACCGCGTAGCCACCACTGGGCGAAGAGGACAGGGTCCGGGCGAGTTCCAGGGTCTGGAGTGGATAGGTGACTGTGGTGGGGACAGCATATTCGCGTCTGACGGGGTCCTGAATCGAGTATCCGTGTACTCGCTGGAACTCGATCACCTAAGAACATTTCGGGTCGAGTCTCCCCAGGGTAATCTCTCGGCAATCCAGTGTGCTGGTTCCGGTGGCTTCATTGGGATCATCCGCCATCGGGATCCCCTGTTGATTGGCGGCAGCGGCGGCATCCCACCGATGATACCGTACCGTTCGACCTTCGACGTGGTCTTTTTCGCGCAAGACGGAAGCTACCGGGATTCCATGGGTCCTTTCCCGGGAAGAGAGAGATACCGCAGCCCCAGCAGGGTTCCCAACCGGTACAGCGACTTGCCACTCCTGTGGGGTATGAATCCGGTTCTCGGATCCTCACAATGGGGATTCGTACTGGGTACGAGTGACGATTGGTCGTTGGTGAAGTACGACATGGATGGGGTTCCTCTGGATACGCTCGCGCTGGAAGAGGGGCGCAGGGTCGTCTCTGAGTCGCACCGGACGGCCTATGTACAGCGAAGGGTACGCAGAGATCGAGACGCCGGTCGGCCTACCACGGAGACGCGGCGGTTTTGGCGAGAATACCCCTATCCGACGCACTTCCCGGCCTACTCAAAGGTCGTGGCGTCGGACGACGGTCTGGTGTGGGTTGAGAGTTTCCAAGTATCCTATCTGGAACAACGGCCCTCCCACTGGAAGGTGTTTGCCGCCGACGGTGCGCTGACGGCCACTGTGGACCTACCGGAGCGCTTCCGGCTTCTGTGGGTCGGCGACACCCATGTGGCCGGGATCATGTTGGACGCGTTCGACGTTCAAACCATGGAAGTGCGCCCGATCCGAAGGCCTTAGAGGGTGCCAACTCCCCAGCACTCCGCAACCGGGGGTGCTGGGGAGTCCTCCATCGGATACGCCCCTCCGGTGGCGGATCCGGCATCCTCCGGGCGTCCGCTCGCTTCAAGTCCTCCGACGTTGGCAGAATGCCGATTGGGTTGCTACAATTCGTCATGCTCGCAGACACCCTCCTCAGAGAAGTCCTTGATGCGTCGCCGGACGCCATCTTGGTGGTGGATGACGCTGGCGTCATCCGGGATGTGAACGAGCGCGCTACGACCATGTTCGCGTGGCATCGCGATGAGATGGTCGGACTGGGTGTCGACCTCTTGGTGCCCTTCCAGCATCGCGCCCGCCACGCGGAACTGAGGGCCGAATACGCGCTCCGACCCCGCGCTCGGCCAATCGGACACGGCTTGCTCTTGCACGGGGAACGCCGAGACGGAAGTCAGTTCCCAGCCGAAATCGCGCTCACGCCATGGCAACCCGCCGATTACGGATCGATGGTTGTCTGCACGGTTCGAGACCTGTCCCGATTCGACCGTTGGCGCAGCATGTCCATGGCGAGGGTGGAGGCAGCGGAAGCGGAGCGGACCCGAATGGCTGGCGAGTTGCACGACGACATCGTCCAGCGGATGGTCTTCATCAAGCACCGCTTCACGACCCTGCGGAGCACGGAGGGCTTGTCCGGCGACGACGACCGTCTGCTGGAGCTGAGTTCGGCAATTGATGACACCATTGCGTCGATTGAGCGGGTCTGCCGAGGCCTGACGCCGCTGGAACTCAAGCACTTCGGATTGAGCTTCGCGTTGAGGATCCTGTTTCGCGAGTATTCCGAAGCCGGGTTCGCGGTTCACTGCAACCTCATCGATGTGAGGCGCGACTTGGACCCGGCGAAGGCGCTTGCGGTGTTTCGCATCGTCCAAGAGTCTCTCGCCAACGCGCGTCAGCATTCGGGAGCGGACGAAGCCACCGTAACCCTGACCGGCGATTCCGGGTGGATAGAAGTTGAAGTGAGGGACGCTGGCGTCGGCTTCGATACCGCCGCCATCGGCTCGTCGGGGTGCGGAATCGGGCTCCTCGGGATGAGTGAACGCGCCGCCATGATCGGTGGGGTCTTCGAGGTGCGCAGTTGCCTCGGCAGTGGCACTGGAATCCGGATTCGCGTTCCGGTGGCTGAGCATGCTACGGCGTAGGAACGGGCTGTGAGCTGGGACACGAAGGTGCTCATCGTTGACGACCATGAGATGGTTCGCGCGGGTCTTCGGGCGATCATCGAGAGCACCGGTCGAATGAAGGTGGTTGGGGAGGCTGCCGACGGCGAGGAGGCGATTCGGCTGGCACAGAGACTCGAACCCGACG
>VXLT01000019.1 GCA_009841475.1 Gemmatimonadota bacterium | reverse complement strand
CCCGCTGCCCCTCCCCCGCCCCCCTCACAGCGCCGACCTGATCTCCCACAGGTCCGGAAACGCCGGATGCATCGTGGTCACCAGATACGCCACACCCGCGCTGTCGCCGGTGCCCGGCTTATTGCCGATCGTGCGCTCGACCATCTTGATGTGCCGGTAGCGCCACTCCTGGAACCCCTCGTCCAGGTCCACCAGCCGCTCGCAGAGGTTCACCGCCTCCGGGTCCGAACGGTACAGGCCGATCAGGACCTTCTGTACCTCGCGGTCGCGCTCCACCGGTCTGCTGACATCCCGGTCGAGAACCCGCTGCGGAACCGCGTACCCCCGGCCGGCCAGGAATCGCAGGAAGGCGTCCCAGAGCGACGGCTCTTTCAGCCTCCGTTTCAGCCGCCGCTGCTCGTCGGGGTCCGGAAACGTCTTCAGGTACTTGGCCCGCTTCATCCCCATCGCGAACTCCAGCTCCCTGAACTGCGCGGACTGGAACCCGCTGGCGGTTTCGAGCCGGTCGCGGAAGGACTCGAATTCAATGGGCGTCATTGTCTCCAGGATGTCGAGCTGGCCCACCAGCACCTTCATGATCGAGCGCACGCGCTTGAGAGTCGCGGCGGCCCGGGCGCCTTCGCCGCCGATGAAGAGACCCCGTGCATGGTCGATTTCGTGGAGCGAGGCCTTGAACCACAGCTCGTGGACCTGGTGGACGATGATGAAGAGCATCTCGTCGTGCTCAGGCGGGTCGGAGAGCGGCCTCTGCAGCGACAGCAGCTCCGGGAGCATTGCGAAGTACTGGTAGTTCATCGTCGCTTTTTCGTCACTCATCACCCTTCGTCATCTCCCGTCATTCGTCTGCGGCATCCGGCCCAAATGCGCCCGCGGCGGCCCCGAACCGCGGCGTATAGTTGTTCAGAGTTTCGTAGGGGGGCGGCCACTGAAGTGGATACCCCAGCGCGTACGCGGCGTGCCGTGTCCAGTATGGATCCCAGAGATGGGCGCGCGCCATGAGGCACAGGTCCGCGCGCCCCGCTGCGATGATCCCGTTTACGTCCTCGAACGATGAGATGTTGCCCACGGCCATCGTGGCGATCCCGACTTCGTGGCGGATCCGGTCGGCGAAGGGAGTCTGGAACTGGCGACCGTAGCGGGGACGCTGGTAGGGGACGGTCTGCCCGCTCGAAACGTCCACGATATCGCACCCGTGGGCCTTGAGCGCGCGGGCAATCTCGACAGCGTCTTCGGGTTCGTTCCCGCCGGGCCACCAGTCCACCGCCGACAGCCGGACCGAGAGCGGCTTCTCATCCGGCCACAGCGCCCTCACCGCGCCCACGACCCGCAGCGGGAAGCGCAGCCGGTTGTCCAGGGTCCCGCCGTAGCGGTCGGTGCGCACGTTGGTCAGCGGGGACAGGAAGCTGGCCAGCAGGTATCCGTGCGCCATGTGGATCTCGACGATGTCGAAGCCGGCGTCGGCCGCCATCTCGGTGGAGCGCTCGAAGTCGCGAACCAGGGCGTCCATGCCCGCCTCGTCCAGCTCCGCCGGGACCGGGCTGTGGTCGAAGAAGCCGATGGGGGACGCCGACACGATGGGCCAGCCGCCGTCCTCCAGGGGCTCGTTGGGGCCCTCCCAGTCGAGCCGGGTGGCCCCTTTGCGGCCGGCGTGGCCGAGCTGGATGCCGATCCTGGCGCTTGTGAAACGCTTCACAAAGTCGGTCAGGCGACGCCAGGCGGCGACGTGATCGTCCAGGTAGATGCCCGCGCAACCGGGTGAGATGCGCCCGTCGCGCCCCACCGCGGTCATCTCGGCCATCACCAGCCCCGCGCCCCCGACCGCCCGCGACCCGAGGTTGACCAGATGCCAGTCGTCGACCGTGCCGTCAGCGGCGGAGTACTGGCACATGGCGGAGACGCCAACGCGGTTGTGGAGGACGAGGTCCCGCAGGCGGAAGGGGGTGAAGAGGGGGGGCGGGGCCCGGTCGGCCGTTTCGTCCCGCCGGATCCCCAGCGCAGCCTCATTCTCGGCTATCGTGGCGCCCGACTGCTCTTCGGCCCAGCGCGCCACCCACCCGTCGACCCGGTCAACGAACTCCGGATCCCGTTCGCGCAGGTTCTCGTGCGAGATGCGCAGGCTGCGAGTCAGCAGCGAGAATGCGAACTGGGTAGGCTCGAGGCGGAAGTAGCGCTCGGTGTCCTCGAACCACTGGAGGCTGGCCTGGGCGGCTCGCTGCAGAGACTCGACCGGGCGGCGGCGCTCGTCTTCGTAGGCGGTGAGGGCGGCGGCGAGATCCCGGCGGTCCACACGCGCCACCCTTCCCGGCCCATTCAGCCCCTCGATCGCCTTCGCCAGCGCAATCGCATCCAGCATCGCCAGCCGCGTTCCCGAGCCCACCGAGAAGTGCGCCGTGTGGGCCGCGTCCCCGATCAGCACGACGTTCCCCGCCGACCAGCGCCGGTTCACGATCGTCGGGAACTGGCGCCACACCGAGCGGTTCCGGATAAGCGGGTGGCCGTCCAGTTCGTCTGCGAAGAGGCGCGAGAGGAAGCAGGCCGTTTCCTCCTCGCTTGCCGCGTCCATCCCGGCGCGGCGCCAGGTCCGCTCGGTGGCCTCGACGATGAAGGTGGACTTGCCGCTCGCGTCGTACTGGTAGGCGTGCACGCGCCACAGCCCGTGCTCGTCCTCGCGGAAGTGGAAGGTGAACGCGGGAAAGGGCCGCGTCGTGCCCAGCCAGACGAAACGGTTCGGGCGAAGGTCGACTTCCGGCTCGAAGGCTTTCGCGAAGCAGTCGCGGACCGTGCTGTTGATGCCATCAGCGCCGATGACGAGGTCGGCGTCGAAGGGGGCTTCCGGGTCGGCGGGCCGGTTGGCGGGCGCCCCGGCCGAGGCCGGCGCCACGTCCGCCTCGAAGTGCAGTCCGACCCCCGCCTCGCGGCAGCGCCAGTGCAGAAGCAACAGCAGCGCTCTCCGCGACAGCCCCGCAAACCCGTGCCCGGTCGACCGGAGCAGTTCTCCCTGGTAGTGGATGTGGATGTCGTCCCAGTGGTAGAACCGCTCCTCGATCGCGCGCAGCGTGGGCGCATCGGCCTCACCCACCTCGTCCAGCGTGGCGTCCGAGAAGACGACGCCGAAGCCGAAGGTGTCGTCCGGGCGGTTGCGCTCGAAGACTTTGACGGTTCTCGACGGGTCGGACTTCTTCAGGAGCAGCGCGGCGAAGAGGCCGCCCGGGCCGCCGCCGATCACGTTGATCCTCACCGTCCCGAATCCCGCACCAGCCCCCCGCCAATGATCAGATGCTGGATCTCCGTCGTCCCCTCGTAGATCCGGAGTGCCCGCACGGCCCGGTACAGTCGGTCCACGGGATGATCCCCCACCACCCCCCCACAGAC
>VXLT01000337.1 GCA_009841475.1 Gemmatimonadota bacterium | reverse complement strand
GCTCACCACCACGCCCCCGCCGGCGCCCCTCCCGCGCCTTCAGCACCACCGTGTCCGCATCCAGGTGGTCGTCGCCGCACGCGTGCACGTACTCCTCGTACGTTCCGCGGTAGTCGCGGATCCCGTCCTCGGTGATCTCCACGATCCGGTTGGCGAGCCGTCCGACGAACCAGCGGTCGTGCGACACGAAGACGAGGGTGCCGGGATGCGCGCGCAGCCCCTCCACGAGGGCCTCGATCGCCTCGAGGTCGAGGTGGTTGGTGGGCTCGTCGAGGACGAGCACGTTGGGCTGGCGGACCATCAGGCTGCAGAGCACCAGCCGCGCCGACTCGCCGCCGGACAGCGCCGCGAGCCGCTTCTCCGCGTCGTCGCCGCTGAAGAGCACCATGCCGAGCTGGCCGCGTGCGAAGCCGGTCCCCCTGCCGTCGCAGTACTGCTGGATCCACCCCTCGGCGGTGCCCGCGCGCCGGCCCAGGTGGTCGCCGGGATCCTGCGCGAAGTACCCGGGGTGCGTCTCGTATCCCCATGCCACTGTCCCGGCATCTGCCGCCACCCGTCCCATCATGACATTCAGGAGCGTCGATTTGCCGATCCCGTTGGGGCCCACGATCGCGAGCCGGTCGCCCCGCACCACCTCCAGGTTCACCCCGTGGAGCACGCGGTTGTCGCCAAATGACTTCGCCACTCCCCGGATCCGGAGCACCTCCCGCCCGCTCGGCCGCACCTCGCCGAACCGGAAAACCGGATACCTGCGCGAACTCACGGGCAGCGGTTCCAGCCCCGCCGCCTTCTTCTCGATCAGCCGCAGCTTGCTCTGCGCCTGCCGCGCCTTCGACGCCTTGGCCCGGAACCGGTCCACGAACCGCCGGTGGTGCGCGATCTCGCGCTCCCGCTGCGCGATCTCCTTCTCGCGGCGCTCCCGCTCGGCGGCCTTGGCGGTGAGGAAACGGGTGTAGTTGCCGGGGTAGCGGGTGACCGTCTCGTAGTCGATGTCGAGGATGTGGGTGGCGACGTTGTCGAGGAAGCGGTGGTCGTGGCTGATCACCACCGCGGGCCCGCGAAAGCCCTTCAGGAACTTCTCCAGCCACCGGATCGAGAGGATGTCGAGGTGGTTGGTGGGCTCGTCGAGGAGGAGGGCGTCGGGTGCGCCGGCCAGCACCTGGGCCAGGAGGACCCGCAGCCGGAACCCCCCGGAAAGTGTGGACACAGGGTCATCATGAATACGTGCCGGGAGCCCCAATCCTTCAAGGATCGCCGCCGCGCGCGCGTGCGCCGTGTACCCGTCGTGCTGCTCGAAGATCTCCTCCAGCGCGGAAAAGCGGGCCGCGTCGAAGTGCTCGCCGGAGCGGGCGAGGACCCCGTCGCGCTCGGTCATCGCGCGCCACAGCTCCTCGTTGCCCATGAGCGCGACATCGAGGATCGGGTCCGCCGAATGCAGCGACTGATCCTGCCGCAGCACCCCCAGGCGGAAGTCGCCGGGCATCGACACCGACCCCGCGCTCGCAGGCACGTCGCCCGCCAGGATGTTCAGCAGCGTCGTCTTGCCGGACCCGTTCCCGCCCACCAGCCCGTAGCGCTCACCGAGGTTCAGCCGGAACGACGCCCCGCGAAAGAGGGTGCGGTCCCCGAAGAACTTCTCCAGCCCGGTCACGGCGATCATGGCCGGAAGCTAGTGAAGGGAACCCTGGAACTCCACAAGACCCCGCAGCGTATCCACCTGCGAACTCGGCAGGCGGGGTCTTCGGCTCAACGGGAAGACCAGGGGCCTGGGAGCGGGCGGCGAGGAGGCAGGGACGAAATGGAGACCGGAAACATTGAAGAGTACCCAATTTGTGGTATATGTTGGCGCTTTTCTCATGCCTATATTCACACGACGTCAAGCCAGTTTTGCGCTTGGAGTCGCTGCTATCCCTGCTCCAGGCAGACGCCTGAATTGGCGGTTTCTGATAACTGGAGGGATACGCGATGACGCGTCCAAAACGACTCAACGCCACTTTTGTGAAGTCGGTGAAGCGTCCTGGGCGGTACGGGGATGGCCGCGGGGGACACGGGCTCTCGCTGCTGGTGAAGCCTACACAGTCCGGGCGGCTGTCCAAGACCTGGGCCCAGCGGCTGCACATAGACGGCAGGGCCGTCAACGTGGGACTCGGTCCGTACCCGGTGGTCACCCTCGCAGATGCCCGCAAGGCCGCGCTCGAAAACCGGCGCGTGACCTATCGGGGAGGGGATCCGCGCGCGGGCGCCACGCCCACATTCGCGGAGGCGGCGTGGTCTGTGGTCCGTCTGCGCCGCGCCACCTGGCGCCGGGGGAGCAAGTCCGAGGCACAGTGGAGGGCCAGCCTGCAGACCTACGTGTTCCCCGTGATCGGGAACAAGCCGGTGGACCGGATCACGACCGCCGACGTGCTGTCGGTGCTGACCCCCATCTGGAACGAGAAGCGGATCACGGCCCAGCGGCTGCGGGGCCGGATCAGCTACGTCATGAAGTGGTGCATCGGCCGCGGCTACCGGCTCAGCGATCCCGCGGGCGACGCCGTCACTGCTGCGCTTCCTCATAAGGTCAAGCGCAAGCAGCATTTCCGGGCGCTGCCCCATTCAGAGGTGGCCGGAGCCATGGCAAGGGTGAGGGCCGCGAAAACGTGGCCCGGGATCACGCTGGCCTTCCGGTTTCAGGTGCTGACGGCGGCGAGGGCGGCCGAGGTCCGCCGGGCGACCTGGGATGAGATCGACTGGAAGCAGCGAGTGTGGACCGTTCCCGCGGAACACATGAAGGCCGGGCGCGAGCACCGGGTCCCGCTGTCCACGCAGGCCCTCGCAGTGCTGCGCGAGGCGCGCGGGCTCCGGTCAGAGGCGGGCCTGCTGTTCCCTTCCCCCCGTGGCGGGATGATGGGTCGAAATGCACCGGCCACCCTCGCTCACCGTCTCGCGCTGGGATGCGTGCCGCACGGGTTCCGTTCCAGCTTCCGGGACTGGACGGCCGAAACGGAGGTGAGCCGCGACGTGGCGGAAGCCGCCCTGGCGCATGTCGTGCAGGATCCGGTGGAGGCCGCCTACCGGCGTACCGACCTCTTTGAGCAGCGGCGCTCCGTAATGGAACAATGGGGCGACTATGTGATGCCAGGGGGACTGGCGCGGTAGTTGAGTCGGCAATACAAGAATTACAGCGAGTGCACCCCGTGAGTGTGCAAGTGCACTTGGGCTCGAATACCCGAATTGATAACGACATCGCCGTCTCTCCTGTAGTTCCTTGACAATACTGTGTTTATGGGGATAGAAGGATTGACGGGGTCTCCGTCACCCTGAGCAGCGGTGCCGCAACCACGACGAGTGGCGGTGGGCACTACTCCTTTACAGATGTGGAGGGTGGTACCTACACCATCACCATCAGCGGCTATCCGGGCGATGCCAGCTTCGACCAGACCACGGCCGAAGTGACCA
>VXLT01000198.1 GCA_009841475.1 Gemmatimonadota bacterium | reverse complement strand
GCTCAACCCCCCCCGGGGGCGGGGGGGTGCCCAGCAGCACCTCCATCACCCACTTGCCGCGCAGCACGGGGGAGGTGCGGTTGGCCAGCGAGGTGAGCACCAGGATGCTCCCGTGCCCGAGGAGTCCGACGCGCCGGTCATCCGGGTACGGCACCCTGCGGAAGTGGTTGCCGGGCGCGGCCGGGAAGCCGTAGTGGGCGGCCAGGCGCTCGTTGACGAAGGTGTAGTCGGCGCGGAAGAGGTCGAGGACGCTCCTGTCCTGTTCGACGAGGCTGTTGAAGAACAGCTCCGTCTCGTAGCGCATGGCGTCGGCCAGATTGTCGTCGAAATTCGGGTAGAAATTCGGATCGGGGTGCACCTTGTAGAGATCCTGCAGGCGCAGCCACTGGCCCGCGAAGCGGCTGCCCAAGGCGCGTGCCCGCGGGTCCGAGAGCATGCGGCGGGTCTGCCGAATCAGTTCTTGCTCTTCCAGCAGCCCGTCGTCCGCTGCGGCCAGTCGCAACGCGTCATCGGGCGGAGCTCCCCACAGGAAGAAGGAGAGCCGCGAGGCGAGGTCCTCACTCGCGACCGGATAGACCTCGCCGGGCTCGATTCCCTCCGGTTCCCGCTCGGGCCGGAAGACGAAGCGCGGGCTGGCGAGCATTGCCTCCAGCGCCATCCGTACCCCGGTCTCGAACCCGTCCGCCGCGGCCCCGTCTTCGTAGAACTTCATCAGGCCGTCGATGTCGGCGCCGGACGCGGGACGGCGATAGGCACGGCTGGCGAGACCCTCGATGATCCGGCGCGCACACGGTGCCTCCTCCTGCGCGGAAGTCGGCCTGCAGATGAAGATCCGGCGCCGGGCGGGGTTGTCGGACACGCCGGTGACGTTGGTCGGTCCGGAGATCGCCAGCTCACGCACATGCGGCAGGGTGGTGATGCCGGAGCCGCCCGATCCGCCTCCCGCCATCGACCAGTCGTGGGGCCGAATCAGATCCTCGTAGGGCCCGTCGAAACCGCGCACGAAAGCGGCTGACACGCGCCTCTGGCCGGCGCGGATGAAGACCGGACCCGTGCTGATGGGAGTCGCTCCGCGCCCGTCGGCTCCCGCGCCAGTGCGGGCGTGATGCAGGAGCGCCACCCGCTCCCCGTCCACCGATATGTCGATATCCTGGAAGCGCGTATTCGACCCGGAGGAGAAGCCGAGCTGAAAGACGTACTCGCCGTCCGCGGGGAAGACGTGCTCCACGACGACCCCGCCGCGCGTCCCGTAAGGCGCTCCCTCGACGTGGTCCCAGGGATGCTGCGAAACGTACTCCGAATTCTTGTAGCGGCGGTCCACCGCGGGTGCCGAGCGGTCGCCCACCGCCCAGCGGCTGATCTCGGCGGCGGCATTCAGGTAGGCATCGATAAGCGTGGGCGACAGTGTCTGGACATCGGCGATGTTGTCGAAGTTCGCGCTCATCTGATCGAGCGGAAGCCATTCGCCGGCGTCCACCGCGAGTCCCAGGAGATCCCGGATCGCGCGTTCGTACTCCACCCGGTTGAGTCGCTGGAAGGTCCGCACGCCCGGATCCGGGTTTTCTGCCGCGGCCGCGTCCAATACCCCCTCGAGACGCTCCACGAGCGCGAGCAGCGTGTCCCCGCCAGGCCTCGGAACCCCCGGCGGCGGCATCATCCCGGCACGCAGCTTGCGCACCATCTTCTCGGCGACCTCGGCGTCGCGGTCCGCCTCCTCGACCACGAAGTCCTCCAGGGAAAGGTTGCCCAGGAGTCGGCGCTGGTTGTGACACCGGGCGCAGACCTGCTGCACGACCTCGGTCTCGAAAGCGGGAGAAGGCAGGCTGCGGGTGTCGGGCGGCTGACGCGCCGACACCGGCCGGAAGGGCTCCGGCTGCGATTCCGGCGCATCCCGGTATGCTTCCACCGGAAGGGGCGGCCAAGCATCATCCGCCCCATCCCGCCGGCCCACGGTGACCAAGATCAGACCCAGGGCCACGAACGGAACACCCAGTGATTTCATGTGCAACCAACCCCAGCGAGGAGCGTTTCCCCGGCGGCCCACGGCACACGAACGCACCCTGCCCCTTCCGGCGCCACCCAAACACGGCGCAGCACGGCCGTCCAGCCGCAGGCTGTCTACAGAGTAGCCAACGCAGCAAGGGGCCGGCAAGGGCACGGGAAGACGCGGGGACGGCACGGCCAGGTATCGGAACACTTGCAACCGGCGTCCGATCCTGTCCACCTTGGCGCTGACCACGCCCAACGACGCTGCAACCACACCCAGGCACGGAAATCACATGACCAGACGCACCTCCCGCCTTGTCCCGTTCCCTCTCCCCGCTCTTCTCGCCGCGCTGGCGGTCGCGACCGCGACTCCTCTCGCAGCCCAGTGCAACGACTGCGTCTTCCCCGGTGAGTCCTGGGAAGTGGTGCGCGGCCCGCAGCTCACCGAGTACGGATGGGACCGGCAGGTGCTCGCGCGCGCCAGCGCATTCCTGCGCGACAGCGCCAATTCGACGGGGGTGGTGGTGGCGCACAAGGGCCGAGTCGTCTTCACCTTCGGCGACATCGAGGAACTCTCCTACCTCGCGTCGGTGCGCAAGAGCATCCTGGCGATGCTCTACGGCCCGTGGGTCGAGAACGGCGTCATCGACCTGGACGCCACAATGGAGGACCTGGGGGTCGACGATGTCGGAGGCCTCCTGCCGATCGAGCGGCAGGCCACGGTCGACCACCTGATCACCGCCCGCTCGGGGGTCTACCACCCCGCCTCCAACGCCGGCGACAACCTGGCCGACGCGCCCCCCCGCGGCTCCCGGCAGCCGGGCACCTACATGCTCTACAGCAACTGGGATTTCAACGCCGCAGGGGCCGTCTTCGAGCAGCTCACGGGGCGGAACATCTACGACGAGGCGCAAGCCCAGCTCGCCATCCCCCTGGGCTTCGAGGACTGGGACCGGTCCGCCCAGCGAAAGAGCGGCAACCTCGGCGTCTCGCGGAACCCGGCGTACCACTTCTGGCTCTCCACCCGCGACATGGCGCGTATCGGCCACCTCATGCTCAACGAGGGTGCCTGGAACGGAGAGCAGGTGATGTCGCGCGACTGGTCGCGGCGAATCGTCAGCGTCGTCACTCCCCTGGAGGAGATGAACCCGCCGGGCAGACGCGACGGCTACTTCGGATACGGCTACATGTGGTGGATCTTTGACGGGCCACTGGCAGGCGGCCCCTTCGAGGGGGCCTACACCGGCAGAGGGGCCGTGGGCCAGTGGATCAGCGTCTTTCCTTCGCTGGACCTCGTGATCGCCCACAAGACCAAGTCCGACTACGGACGAACTACCAGTTGGCGTTCATGGCAACGGCTCGTCGAGCTGCTCTTTGAGGCGCACAGCGTGGAGATGCCGGGGCCGTATCCCTGGGCGAGGTAATGGATCAGGCCAGGGGCCCGGCACACCAACGCTGATATGGAAGGGCCTTCTGTCAAGTTAGGGTTTCGTTGTCTTTCATGG
>VXLT01000235.1 GCA_009841475.1 Gemmatimonadota bacterium | reverse complement strand
ATGAGTGATCCGCACGTCGCCTCGGGTCTGGCGGGCTGGGTGCTGGGTCAACGCGCCAGCCCCCGGGCGCCCCGCCGCTGGAACCGCCGGATGCGGGGGGGCGGGGGATCCGTGTAGCCGACGTAGAAGTCCGTCATGAGGTCTCCCCGGGTGGGGGTGCGGCCGCGCCGGACACCGGGGATTGCGCGGTTCGGGAGGCCGTGCCGAGGGGGTTCGCGACCGGGTTCACCCACACGAGGCCGTCGTGGATGGCTACGTCGTAGGTCTCGATGCGATCGTCAAAGGGAGGGGGAGCGCAGCCGGTCACGGGGTCGTACTGGAAGCCGTGCCAGGGGCAGGTGACGCAGCCGTCGATGATGCGGCCCTCGCCGAGCGGACCCATCTGGTGGCGGCAGACGTTCGAGATGCAGGAGATCTCGGTGCCGTTGCGGAAGACGGCGACACGCTCGCCCCCGAGCGGCGCCACACGGCCCTCGCCGTCGGGGATCGCGGCCGCGTGAATGGCGGTGCGGACGTAGCCGGCGGGGACCGTTTTGGCCGAGGCAGCCGCCTCGCGTTCCCGAACGGCGTCAAGTCCCCCCGTCCGTGCGGCCCCCGCCCGGTCGCGGCGCCGCTCTGTAATCCCGGTATACAGATGCAGCCCGAAGACGGTCATCGCCACGCCCCCGGTAACCGGCCACAAGTACTCCTTCCCCTCTCCCTGCAGCGCACCCAGCGCCACGTGTCCGAGCAGCGCCGCGTACGCCCCGTACACCGTCATGTGAAGCCCCTTCCACACCTGCGGCGTCAGGTTGGAGAGCCAGAAGTCGTGGCTGGTCGCCGCCATCAGGAACAGCACGACCAGGACGATCGCGCCCAGCGGCTGGAAGGGAAACGCCCCGCCACCGGTGAAGCTGCCATCGCTGGAGAGCACGCTCGCGAGCGGGTTGACCTCGCCGAGGGCGTGGAACTGCAGGGTCGCGAAGGCCCCGTGCACGAGCGCGACCAGAAAGGTGGCCACGCCCAGGTGGCGGCGGTTGTAGAGGACTGGAAGGAAGCGCGGCGACAGCCGGGCCAGGGGGCCGATCAGCAGGATGAACGAGAGCATGACGAAGCCCAGGCTGCCCGTCGCCCTCAGGATCAGCGTTTCGACGGTGACGAACGGCTGGGTGGCCAGGGTGATGGCCGTGAAGGCGCCCAGGTACACCACCATGCAGAGCGCGATGAGCAGGTCGTACTTCCTCTTCTGGGGGGACCAGCCCACCGCCTGGTAGACGTGGCTCACGGCCGGGTCCCCGGGGCGGCCTCCGCGGATACGGCCGGGCCGCGTGCCCATTCGGGCTCGGCGGCCTCCGAGCTAGCAGCCGCCAGGGGTTCCGGCTCCGGGCGCCCCGATAACGTCACCCACCCGTAGAGGAGGACGCAGGCGGCGAGGATCGCGCTCACAAGCACCACCCACAGGTGCGCCGAACGGTGGCCGCTCCTCACGACCGCTCCCTGGCCCCCGCGCGCACCCACTTCACGAGCATGAGAGGCCACAGCGCTACCACCCCCGGGACGGTCAGGACGCGAAACCCCCAGGTGCCTCCCCTCGCGGCGGGATCGATGGCGCCCGCGCCCCTCAGCGCGAACGGAACCGCGAAAACCGCCCCGGCCGCACCGTAAACGGCCAGCGCGATCACCAATGCTTCAGCGACTGGATAGGGAATGGGAACGCCTCCGTCGGGGCTGGGGGATGCCGCGCGCTGCCTGTCATCTCCCGAACGTATAGTTGAAGTTGACGAGCGGGAAGCAGCAGGTTCCACCTCCGTCCCCTGCCCCGCCGAAGACTCCGATCTCGGCGGAGAAGCGGTCGCCGATGATGCGGACCCCTCCGGAGAAGAGCATGCCCACCGCATCGGGCAGGATGTAGTTCTCCGAAATGAGCTTCATCCGGCGGCTGACCCGGTTTTCGGCACCGAACATGAAGGCCGGCTCGTTTGCGACATCGTCTCCCACATAGAAGTAACCGAGACCCGCGGAGAGGGCCCGGTCCTCGCTGCCGAACGTGCCCACGCCGAAGGCGATCCCCGCCACATCGTCGTCATAGACGAAGGCGAGCGTTCCGATCGAGGCCTGCACTTCAGGCCTCCGGACTACCTGTACCTTGGAGCCGAGGTAGTACGGCTGGAACTGCCCCACGGTAAGGGGCGCCCCGCCATAGATCATGATGCGGTCGGTAATCCCGGCCGCGGCGAAGGGCAGAATGATCAGATAGGTGCCCATGTAAGCCTCGCCGGCTTCCAGGGTGCGGCCGGTGGCGGTGAAGTACAGCCGGGTGTCGGCCGGGTCCGGGTTCCAGTACTGGCCGTCCACCACCCGCCCGGTAGCAGGTCTGAGCGATCGGACCTGGGTGCGGTCGATCTCCAGCGTGCCCCCGCCCACGGTGGTGATGGTCACCCGCTGCGCATTGACTTCCGTAATACGCCCAATGATCACCGAGCCATCGGCAAGCCCCACCTCGTAGACGGGGTCGCCCGGACCGGGGATGACGGGCACCTCCTGGGCATGGATTGCCGAAGGGAGGAGGGTGGCGGCCAGGAGCACTCCGCGGACGAGCCGCAATCGGTTTCGGGTGGGGTTCATCTCGATTCTCCTCTGGGGTTGGAGGACGACCCTCAAGCGCCATCCCCGGATTCCCTCAATACCGGGGTAAGCTACCGGACGTTCCAGCAATGGCAATCGAGATGATCAGTCGGGTGTGATCGGCGCATGCAGTCGGCCTCGCTTTCACGCGACCTCACCCGGTGCAACTTCCTCGGCGCTTCCAGCGGGCTCGCGCCCATGCGCGATTGCCGTATCGCGCGGTCAGCGCCCCCAGTCCGCCGGGTCGGGGATTCCGCGGCTGAAAAAGAGTTCGAATCCCGTTTCAGCCGCCAGTGCCTCGGCCGCATCCCGCCCCGCCCGCCCGGGCGGCAGGTCGCGCGTGATCTGCCGAATCTGTCCGGTCGCCCGGTCGCGGAGGATCGCCATCGGCCGGTCGGTGGTCCTGTCCAGGGTGGAGGACCCGCCGGGTCCCTCCAGGGTGATGCTCTCCAGCCGTTCCGCCCACCCTTCCTGAACCGGCAAGGCGAAGACGAACGAGCCGCGCCCGTCCCCGTCGGCGATCACGGGTATCTCGAATCGCAGCGAGAACAGCTCGGTTCCGTCGGCGTCGCGGCCCGTGATGGTGTACCGGCCCTCGCCTTCGGGGGTCGAAGGTGGCGCTTCCAGCACGAAGGCGGGGTCGAGGTGAGGCGTGCCCTGGGCGTCGGCGCCCCCCCACAGGAAGAGGGCGCGCTGCTGGGCGTCGGTGGCGGTGGACGAGCTCGGCCCGCCGTCCTGCCCGGTCGCCGCTGTCTCCGCGCTGTTGTGGGCGCATCCGATGACGGCGGCCGCACAAACGATGGTCCACATGGGGACCGGCAGGCCGTGGATGATCCCCGCGTGGCACCGAGGGCGGCGAGGCGCCGGGCTGGCAGGGCGGAAGTATCGAGAATCAAGGCAAGAAGTC
>VXLT01000282.1 GCA_009841475.1 Gemmatimonadota bacterium | reverse complement strand
TTATCTCTCTCCCCCCCGCCACACCCATCTGGCCTCTTGTCTCGGGGGCTCGGATATGTTTTTTTCCGACCCCCCGACCCCCCGGTCTTCCTCCTCGACACCATCGGCGAACTCACCACGGCCTACCTCCTCGCCGAAGCGGTCTTCGTGGGCCGGAGCCTCGCGCCGATGGGCGGCTCCAACCCCCTGGAGCCGGTCGCGGCCGGGAAGCCCACGACGATCGGCCCGCACCACGAACACTTCGAAGACATCGTCACCACCCTGAGCGCCGCCGGTGCGCTCGAGGTGAGCGACGAACCCATGCGCGTCATCGCGAAGTGGATCCGCGATTCGGCCGCACGGAAGGCCGTGGTGCGAGCCGGAAAGCGCGCCTTATCCGCTCAGCGCGGGGTCTCGGCCCGAACAGCCGGTTTGGTGCTGGGGGCCCTGGCCGTCTGAGGCGAACGCGAAGCCGAGGACGGCCCGGCCCCCCTCGCCGCTACCCCTCTGAATTGAAGGGCGGCCACGGCAGGCCAAGTTCTGCAAAGTACTCCCTCCAGCATGCAGCTACGTCGCCTGCGTACCCAAACTCACAGACGGTGCGGTCGAAGATATTCCTGGCCGCGTCGTTGCATTGCCTGACGGCGTCGACGGCATCTCTTCCGCACTGGTCCAGGTTCTCCGATGGCGTGCATTCACGTGGGGAACCGTCCTCGTTCTCGCACTCCGGACCTCCCTCCTGACCTCCTCCCCCACTACCGGGTGGTTCCTGACTCTTCGCAGCCGGATCGGGCACTGCGCAACCAGGGATGGCGGCAAAGTCAAGGACGGCATCCGGCAGCAAGGCTCCGCCGTCGCTCAGCGGCTCGTGCGCCGGCGCCGCAAACGCAGCGCTGGGCAACAGCAGTAGTGTACCGTTGACAGCAACCATCTTGAACAGGGTTTTGAGTGTGTGTGATGTCTTGCCCCTCATGGTGACCTCCGAATCGCGTCGGGTCTGTGGACCCGCCCCCATGGCGGTGTCCCGGCGCAAACGATAGCGCCTGGAGGGGGAGGAGTAGAGCGCGAAAATCCCACAAACCGGGGGGACAACACCTGGCGCGGATGGGCGAAACTCCCCCTCACGAGGAACTCGCGCGTGACGATAAGCCAAATCAATCCCCGAGCATCGTGGATAAAGCCCCGCGAGCACCGAGAGCGGCGAGGCGCCGGGCTGGCAGGGCCGCGAACGCCCACTGCGTTCGTCGCGGCAATCCCGGCGGCCCGGCTCAGCTGCCATCGAGGCTGTTCAGCGTCCGCGTGTAGATTCGGGTTCCCTCCAGTTCCTCCCAGGCGGCCAGAACCGATCTCCCGTCCTGGAAGAGGACCGGCGCGGGCGGCACGGGTAGCACGACTGCCTGCCCGGTCTCGTCCCGGGTCACCAGCTGAAACGTGTCCATGTCCAGGTCTGCGGACACGAGCCTCCGATAGACGAGCCGCCCACCTGCCATCGCGGACACTCCAACGATCGCCGGCAAGGTTTCCGGAAGCCTGACGCGTATCCCCTGCCTCCGGGCGTCCGCGATCATACCCTCGAATTCGCGGGCCACTTCGGGGGGCAAATCAACCGGCTCCAGCCAGTCGTGGCAGATCGCATCGAGTCTGCGCCCCGACAGGCTGTAGAGATCCAGGCAACTCTCCCACGCCGAGCCGAAAAGAAACCCCCGCGGATGACCTGCAACTACGGTGAGAGTGCCACCGAAGTCGAACTGGCCGCGTTTTCCCTCCCGGTGCGCGAGGGAACGGACGAACCCGTCCGCCCCCTCCGCCACGATGTGCACGGCCAAGCTTCCATCCAGCCCGAAGCACTCGACCTGCAGCAGCAATCCGGTCTCCACGGACACGGCACCGGTGGTTCGCATCGTAGGTGCAAAACAATCGAAGGACGGGGCGGGCTGCACCCTGCGGTCCGCGATATGCTCCCCACCGGAGCCGAACACATGCACCATGCCACCACCGACCACCACGATCGAGTCCCCGTGCGCCACGATTGCGTTGGCCCGCCGGAATTCGCCCGGACCGCTGCCTTCCCGGCCGAAGCTCCGCACCGGCTCACCCTCCGGACTGATGCGATGGACCTGATTCGCCCGCCCGTCCAGGACGAACCAGTCTCCGTCCAGCACCGCGGCATCCGTAACCGAAAACACCTCGGCATAGAGAGGTGTCCCCGGCGGGGCGCTCCCCATTTCCGCTGTCGGGTCGGGAGACGCCGATTCCGGCGGCGGACCGAAGTCCTTCGGATCCGCTTCCGAGCAACCGGGTGCGACAACTCCAATTGACAGGAATGAAGCGACTGCAACGAAGATCCCGGCCTGCCGGTTGCCGGGGCTTGTCAGGGTGTTGTTCACGACTCTCTCCAGTTCATGCGTTGGGCGGACCCGCCCGCCTGGCGGGGTCCCGTGGCACACCATACCGCGCGCCAAGGTCACTCGAGAGCGGACAGGACCCATCAATCGTGTGAGACAAACACCTGGCGTCGATGTGTGAAAACCCCACAGGACGGGACCGCCGGAGCCATCGCGGGCCACGGGCAGTTTGCGTCACTGAAGCTCCTTCCCGTCGCCCCTGAGCACCCCAGCCTCCAGCGCGAAACCGACGATCTCCGCCCGTGTGCGGAGCTCGAGCTTCTTCCGGATGCTGGCCCGGTAGTTTTCCACGGTCTTCGGGGCCAGGAAGACGCGAGCCCCGATCTCCCTGGAGGTCAGGCCCAGGGCCACCAGCGGCAGGATCCTGCGCTCGCTCCGGCTCAGCCGGTCGAGCCCGTTCCGGCGGCGGCGGGAACCGTTGTCCTCAAGGCGTCTCCGGAGGGTGCGGGTGCCCCAGCACGGGACATACATCCGGCCGACGGCCAGGAAGTCGAGGGCCGCCACCAGCCTCCGGCCCGAGCGCGTGGTGGTGATGCAGCCCATGCCCCCGGCGTGCAGCACCCGGTCCAGGAGCGCCGAATCCTCTTCGGCGGCCAACACGAGGACTCGCGGGCAGGGAGTGAGGCCATTCAGTTCCCGGATGACGGAGGACAGATTCCGTCCGGCACGCCCGGCTTCCAGGACTACGATGTCTGGGTGCGTCGTGCGAGCCAGCGGCAGCGCCTTCTCACAGACAGGCGCAACGCCACGGACCCTGAACCGCCCTGTCTCCTCCAGGATCCGCTTGACTCCCGCCAGAAGCAGTGACTGCCGCCCGGCCAGGACAACCGCAGACACATCCGGCACTCCGTCCCGCACCCACATTGCTCTCGGCCCGAACAATCCTGGAGCGTTGGCCCGGCGAGCCCTGCTCGTCTTCAAGATATTGCTGAACACGATACATTCCCCTATTTGCTTTGCGGCATATATCAGACTATGAACTGCAATCGGGATTCGAATGGAATATAGACATTGCAATATTCCAATGCAAGAACTACAGTGCTAACGAAATGGAGCGGTCGCTACAGGAACGGACAGTCCCGCGACGAGAGCCACGAGGCAGGCCGGAGATCCCGCGGGGCCTCACGCGGGGACTTCAGCCCCCCCCCGCCCCGCCCGGGACCCGCGGGGGGGGGGGCCGGGCGGGGGGGGGCGCCGGGGGGACGCGGGGGGGGGGGGGGGGGG
>VXLT01000058.1 GCA_009841475.1 Gemmatimonadota bacterium | reverse complement strand
ATCCCCCCGTCCCGCTGGGCGGGGGGGCCCGCTTTTGTTAAACCCCCCCGGGGGGGGCGGGCGGCGGCGGAGTTGGGTCGCGGCGTCCCGCCGGGCCGCGCGCCCGCCGTGACCCGTGTCGACGGCCCCTTCGATGAGGTCGTCGCGGCGGCGCGAGCGCTGGCCCGGCCGGGCGACACGCTGCTGCTCGCGCCGGCGTGTTCCAGCTTCGACATGTTCGACAACTACCAGCACCGCGGTGACGCCTTCCGCGCGCTGGCGGAAGCCGCGCGGGCGGGGGAGGGGGAGGGGTGAGCCGCCCCTTCGCGGGTGCCTGGAGCCGCCGCCCGAGGGCGGGTCAGGGAGCCTGGGCCGTAGACGTGGCGAACCCCGTCCCCCGTTCCCTCCCCGAGACGGGCCTCGGCAGGGGCTGGGAGCCCGCCATGATCATGGCGATCACGGTGACGATCCTCCTCTTCGGACTCCTTACGCTGCACAGCGCCAGTTCGGTGATGGCCGAACGGGGCGATCTCCCGCACTACCACTACGTCGTCCGCCAGGGCGCCGGCGTACTCCTGGGGTTGGCGGTGATGCTCACCTGCGCGCGCATCCCGACCGCATGGCTCCGCCGTCTCGCCCCCCACATGATGATCGGCTCGCTGCTGCTGCTCGTTGTGGTCCTGCTGCCCTTCACCGAGTCGATCGCACCGGAGGTCAACGGCGCCCGCCGCTGGATCCGCGTCCTGGGGGTGACGGTGCAGCCGTCGGACCTGGCCAAGATCGCGGTGCTGGTCTGGACCGCGGCGCTCGCCGTGCGCAAGCAGCACGTGATCCGGAAGCTGGGGCGCGGGCTGATGCCGTTCCTGGTGGGATGGGCGGCTCTCGTGGTGCTGATCCTGCTGGAGCCCGACACCTCCACGGCGTGCCTGATCGCCGCGTTGGGAACCGCAATCGTCTTTGCGGCCGGGGCGCGGATCGGGCACTTCGTCCTCCTGGGGGTCCTTGCGCTGCCCCTGCTGGCGACGCTGCTGAAGGCCGGATACCGCGGCCCCCGCTGGGAGTCGCTCTTGCTCGACCCCGGCGGTGCGGTGGAGGGATCGTCCTTCCAGAGCTACCAGAGCCTGGTGGCGATCGGCTCCGGTGGAGTGACCGGGGTCGGTTTCGGAGCGGGGCGCCAGAAGTTCGGCTTCCTGCCCGAGGCCCACAACGACTTCATCTTCGCAATGATCGGAGAAGAGTGGGGGTTCGTCGGAGGGCTGGTCCTCATCGTCTGCTATCTGGCGCTGATCGCGATCGCCTTTAGGGTCGCGCGCCGCGCCAGGGACCTCTTCGGGGAACTGCTGGCGGTTGGGGTCGCGTCGCTGATCGGACTGCAGGCCTTCCTCCACATCGGGGTCGGCCTTGGGGTATTCCCGGCGACGGGTCTGTCGCTCCCCTTCGTCTCCTTCGGCCGTACCAACCTGATCGCGATGCTCGCCGCCGTGGGCATCCTGCTGGCTGTCGCCCGCGAGGCACCGGAAGGGCGTTCCGAGCGGGCTGTCGCCGAGGGAAGACAGGCAGGCCCGTGGTGATCGTCTTTTCCGGCGGGGGAACCGCGGGGCACTTCCACCCCGCGCGCAACATCGCCGAGGCGCTCTCCGTTGCCATGCCGGGGGTCGAGCCCTACTTCGTCGGGACGGAGGGGCGGATCGAGGCGCTCGAGCTGCCGGGGCTCGGCTACAGCTACCGCCTGCTGCCGGTGGCGGGACTGCGGAGCGCACGGGGGGGACGAGTTCTTGCGGCCGTAGCGGCCAACGTCAAGGCGATCCTGCTGCTCCTCGCCGCGGTGGCCCGGCTCGTCCCCGACTTTCGCAGACGGGACGCGGCCGCGGTGATCCTCACCGGTGGGTACGTGTGCGCCCCGGCCGGGATCGCCGCCCGGCTGCTGGGCATCCCGGTCGTCCTTCAGGAGCAGAACCGGCACCCCGGCAAGGCGACCCGCCTGCTGTCGCGCTGGGCGCGCCAGATCCACGTCGCCTACCCCGAGACCGCCGCCGCGCTTCCCCGCCGCGCCCGCGCCCGCGTCCGCGAGACCGGCAACCCGATCCGCCCCCTGCCTCCCTCCACCGAGCGCGGCCGGGAAGCCGCCCGCGAAGCGCTGCGGCTGCCCCGCGAGGGCGCGCTCGTCCTTGTCGTCGGCGGCAGCCAGGGCGCGCGCAAGATGAATTCCGGTTTGATCGAGATTCTGCAAGACGATATGCCGATCAAACACGAATTCGTCTTATGGGTGACCGGACGAGCGCACTATGAAGCCGCCGCCGAGGCGCTGGGGAGGGTTCGCGGGAAGCGGTTCGCCGTCGTTCCCTACCTCGATCCGGAGCAGATGTACCACGCGCTGGCCGCGGCGGACCTCGCGGTGTCAAGGGCCGGAGCCATGGCCACCTCCGAGTTCCTCGCCTGGGGCCTGCCGTCGATCCTGGTGCCGCTCCCCACCGCCGCCGCCGACCACCAGAGCGCGAACGCGCGCGCCCTGGAGGAGGCCGGCGCGGCCGTGCACCTGCCCGAGCTGGACGCAGCCGGCGCGGAGCTCACCGGAGCGACACTGTGGGCCGAGGTGCAGCGCCTTCTCCGCACGCCGGGACTGCTGGCGCGCATGTCCCGGGCCGCGGCCGCCCGGGCGCGCCCCCATGCCGCGCGCGAGGTGGCGGCCGCGATCGGCGAGGTGATCTCGTGAGCGCCCCCGGTCTGCGCGCCCTGGCCGCCCGCGGCACGATCCACTTCATGGGGGTGGGCGGAGCGGGGATGTCGCCGCTCGCGGAGATGGTCCTGCGCGGCGGCGCTTCGGTGACCGGGTGCGATCTGGCCGGCGGCGCGGGCCCCGAAGCCCTGACCCGCCTCGGCCTGCGCTTTACCCCGGGACACGACCCCTCGCACATCGCGACGGCGGCCGCGCTGGTCGTCACCTCCGCCGTGCCGGCCGGCCATCCCGAGGTAGAAGCGGCGCGTGCCCGGCGGATCCCGGTGATCAAGCGGGCCGAGGCGCTCGCCCAGTGGGTGAACGAGGGGCGCGTGGTGGGGGTCGCCGGGACGCACGGGAAGACGACGACCACCGCGCTGGCGACCCATGTGCTGGTGCAGGCGGGGATCGACCCGACCGGGGTGGTCGGCGGAGAGGTCCCCGGCTGGGGCGGCAACCTGCGCCCGGGCGCCTCCGATGTCTTCGTCGTGGAGGCGGACGAGTACGACCGGTCGTTCCTGGCGCTGAGCCCGGCGGTGGCCGTCGTCACGAACCTGGAGGCCGACCACCTCGACACCTACGGCGACCTGAAGGGAGTCCGCGGCGCCTTCTCCAGCTTCGTGGACCGGATCACGCCCCAGGGTACGCTGTGGGTCTGCGGCGACGATCCGGGAGCAGCCCGGGCGGGGGTGCGTGGGGGCGGGCGCACACGCAGCTACGGGCTCGGGCCGGGCGCGCAGCTGCGTGCCGTCGGAGTGCGCGGCAACGGCAACGGGAGCCGCTTCGAGGTGGTCGAGGACGGGGTGAGCGCCGGCAGCTTCAGGGTGCCCGTGCCCGGGATCCACAACGTGCGCAACGCGCTGGCCGCGGTGGGCGTGGGCCGCACCTTCGGGGCGCACTGGGACGACATCCGCGCCGGGCTGGAGGGGTTGGCGGGGGTGGGGCGGACGAACGA
>VXLT01000052.1 GCA_009841475.1 Gemmatimonadota bacterium | reverse complement strand
CCTACCACCGCCCACGAGCTTGCCTGTTGTCTGGTGGGCTCGGTGATGGGTATCGGTGGGCATGCGGGAAGGATCGCCGGGGGTCGGGGGCGGAAGAATGGGTGGATGGGACTGATTCTGGGCCGTCATTGCCCGGATCGCGTCAAGGAAGCACGTACCGCTCCAAATACTGCAGTCCTTGCCCGTCCATCCGCACCGCGTACAGCGTCCCGTCGCCGAACCCGACCACGCGCCTTTGGGAGTCCAGTACGACCTTGAGCACGACCGCGCCGGCGCCGTCGAAGAGGTCGTACTGCAGGGCCCCGTCCGCTTGGCGGTGGCGGCGGACGCATGCGCGGCCCGTGCCATCCACCAGGATCGGACGGTCCGAGAAGGGCGGCAGAAAAGCGGGCCACTCGTAGCTGTCCAATTCGGCTTCGTCTTCACGGGATCCGGGGCGTAGCACCGTCCTCCGTATTTCGCCGTTCACACGCTCGTCCCTCACGGTAAGTCCGCCACCGGTCTCGGCCTGCGAATCGCGCCACGCCAGCCTTTCGGGCCGCCCTATGCGCCGCCGCGTCCAGGGCACCGGCGCACCGCTCGTGACCGTCCCGCCCGTGGCGATCCACTCCACGGTGTAGTCCCGGGCCCTGGCGACGACGACCCTGCCGTCCGCGGCAACCCCCCACGCATCGGTCGGCGAAAGCGGCACCGGGCGCGTTCGGACGCCCCCGTCGCTGAATTCCATCGTGATGGCGGCCCGCTTGAACACCCCGACCGAGTCGACCGCATCGGTGTCCAGGTCCAGTCGGAGGATGGTCATCGAATCGGGACTGGCCTCAGACCCCCGAAGTCCCCCGAAATAGACGCGGCCTGCGCCGTCCACTGCGTGCGGGATGGCCCTCAGCACCATGCCCTCCCTGGGGTCGACCGTGGCGAACAGGCGGGTATCGCCGAACTCCAGGTCCGGGCTCAGCACGGTCAGGCGTCCGTTGCCCAGGTCAACCAGCAGCGTCCGGCCCTCCGGCAGCGGCCAGACCGCATCGGGTTGGCGGTACTCGGCGGGACCCGAGCCCACCCCCCCAATCGTGTCGGCCACACCTGCGTCCAAGTCCAGCGCAACGACGATCTGGCTAAGCGGATCGGCCACCAGGACCCGGCCTCCGGGCAGCTCACGCACGGTGGAGAGCACCGAGAACCCGTCGTCCCACGCGGCATCCGCCTCGCCCAGCGGCACCGCTCCAACGTCCCCGGCGCTTCGGGCCCCGGCGCTCGGGTCCCCCGCACACGCCGTCAGCAGCGCCGCCGAAAGCACGCCCCCGGCGCCTCTCGCCACGATCGTCGGCACTTGCACCGGTCGCTCTCTCCTTGGCTCCTCGCAGCGCGGTAGATGCAGTTCAGTTCAGCGGTTCAAGATTCACCATGGGCTTTCGGCGGATGGGTGTCCAGTCGATTCAAGGCGCAGGGCGGGAAACTGGCTCAGCTGCCCCGCCGCGCCACCACCACCGTCTCCTGCCCCAGCGAATCGCGATGCACAAAAAGCACCCTGTCCTGAGACGCATCGAGGATGCGGACGTTCCCCTGGAGCGTGAGCGTTCCGGTCCGGAACCAGCCGTCCGATGACTCCTCGAACACATTGAAGACGGAAGATTCGGCCGCCGGGTCATGCTGACTCCAGCGAATCGCCGATGCCGGCGACGAACAGCCGGTCCCCACCGCCGGCGATCGCCGCCCCACCGGCATCCTCATCGCGGCGGACGTTGAAGGACGTCGGGTCCGCAAGCCGCTCCCACAGCCCGTGGGGGACACGCGCGATGGTGTTGTGGGCGTTGCCCTCCTCGTCGATCGCGTAGACGGTCAGCGAGTCGCGCGCCTTCGTTCCGGGCGGCGTGTCCACCCCCATCAGCACCTGCGGCGTCCCCGACTGGACACCCAGCCACGTTCCCGTGGGCAGCCGGGCCAACGCTTCGGCCTGTTTTCCCCTGAGGCCGGTCCCCTGAGCCCTGAAGGTCCGGCCGAAGCCACCGGATCTGGAAAAGACGGAGAATTGGATGAGGTCCAGGTCGTACACCAGCAGTGAGTCCGGACCGTACGGTTCCATCCACAGCGGCCCGTGGGCAAACCCGCGTGAGCACCGAGAGCGGCGAGGCGCCGGGTTGGCAAGGCGCCTTGAGAGGCGAATAGCACCGCTATTCGTCCGAAAGGCAACGAAGAGCGAAGCCTTGGGGACGGGGGATGTAAAGAAAACATGACATTTAGTAAAGCCGTCATTACAGTGTGAGCCGGGTCGGCGACGCGGTCCAACGCGGATGCATCGCCGCTCGAATGCCACGGGGGCTTTGTCCACGGGCCGCTCACGGCCGCCCGAACTCTCCCGGACTCCTGTCGCGCCTCCCGATGCGCTTGATCTCCCCACTCCGACATCGTAACGGACAATCGGGGATGCGAAGGTGGAGGTGCTGGACGCGACCGGTCAGGTGGCGCGCACCTTCGAGCCCTGCCCGAGAGGGGGCCGCCCAATACGAGTTTGGGAGTGCGGATCCGCGACCAGGTGGACCGGGTATACCGCTTCGATCGTCCTATATGTAATCAGAACCTTACAAAATGGAAGGTGTAGTTGACACGTCATGCCTCCCGCACCGCGCCGGTGACCTAGCAACCGACGGTGCCAATCGTGTTGGTGTTCCATCACGCCAACACCTATTCCGATTTGCGTCTTCTGTTGCGCAGAATTAAATTCCGCGTCCCGAAAGCGAGGCCGCGGTGGCCCGCGAACACATCATCACCGGAGAGGCGGTATGAACATCGCGCGGCAGCTAGTTCATTGGGATTTCGTCCTCCAGGACCTCCGCAAACACTTAGAGAAGAAACGTGAAGAAGCCCGGCGAGTCAAGGAAGAACTCGCGGAACTTCACGGGTTCGTCAACTACGTAGAGCACCGGGTGTTCCTGGAGCACCAGATCGATCTCTTCCCCTTCATGCGATACCGTACGGCGCGGCAAGCGATCCAGGCCTACTTCTCAATCTACTCAGAGCCCGCGAGGGTTCCCGACATAGCTCGCACACTGATTCAGGGCGGCTTCCGAACGTCAGCCGCCGGGGCTGCTTGACGGCCGGTCGTGCCGGCATTTGTCGCGTCCCGCCTGACCGTTCTGATGAGATCCGTGTCCTCTCCGGTAGCGCTGGGTTCTCAATCAGCTTGCTGGACGAAAAACGCTAACCGGCCAGACCGGCCATGTCAAGGATCTGAGGTGGGCGTCGAGTCCTTGCCCTAACACGCCTCTGCGGTCCAAAGCGACGAGATCGACGCCAGCACCCATCAGGGCGGTCGGTGTACAGCGACCAGTCTGGGGCACCGGCACGCTCGCTGTCACGGCCTCTTGCGGCATCGAGGCCGGCGAGTACGTGATTTCGGTGGCGACGCTGTACCGGGTCGAGCTTGGCGGCGCGTGCCGGACGGCGGCCGCGGACATCGTGAGGCCGGGAGCGGGTCCGGGACGGTTTGCTTCGTTCGCCGATCGCTACCCCTATGTGTGGCCTCGCGTGCGCAGGGGGGCCGAACATGCCCCGGACTAACCCCGGTGGTCTACCTCGACTGCTGATGCCCGTGCCCGCGCGGCGCCCGCGATGGGACTCGGGCCGGCTGGATCCTAACCGGCGTCGTGATCGGTTTCGCGATCGGCGTCACTGGCGACGGCCTGGATAGTGGCGTGTGTACCGTGCTCCGTCGACGAGCGCATCACCTCCGCTCTGGTGTTGGGCTTCATGGGGGCTGGTGGACGTTACCCTTGGCAAGGTTGCCAACTTGAAGGGTGTCGACAGAAAACCCGGCGACCAGAAGTAGCGCGCTCACGGGCGGCTGTCCCCAGTCACGCCACCCCTCTATCTTCGTGACCCCAACCAACCGACCCGAATCCGAACACTCCTAGCCCCCACCATGAAGCCGATCTTCGAAACCTGCCGCCCTCGCCCGGAAGTCCTGGCTGGGGACCTCACCGACGAGACCTTCGCGGCCCGCCTCCGCGATGTGATCGAAGGCACTGCCGACCCCGTCTACCAGGATCCCGCCACATTCTTTCGCAACACCTTCCCTACCGAGGGGCTCAGGACGCTGACACGCGAGGTCCTCGGCCGACTCTCGGGCCGGGAGGCATCCAATAGCCCCTTCATTCGCTTGGAGACCTCATTCGGCGGGGGCAAGACTCATAACCTCATTGCCCTGTACCACATCGTGCGCGGCGGCGGGCAGGCCGCCCTCGAAGCCACAGAGAGCAACGCGGCCCGTGGCATCCCTCACGGAGACATCGTTCCGGGTCCGTATTGGCTTCCCACCCAAGAATGGTCGGTCGCCGGTGTCGTTGGCTCCGACTTGGACCCCGTGGAGGGGATCGACCACGGGCCGGTGCGGACCCGGACTCTCTGGGGTGAATTGGCGTGGCAGCTCGGCTCCAGCCGCAACGGGGCTGACGGCGGTACGGAGGCATACGACCACGTCCGAAGGTCGGACGAAGAGCTGATTGCGCCCGGCACACAAGCGCTCGATCGGATCGTCGGCGATCGGCCCACGCTGATCATGCTCGACGAGATCGCGCGTCACCTTCGGACTGCTAAGGCCGTGGCGACGGCCAACCGCCAAAGCGACTTGGCCGAGCAAACGGTGGCTTTCCTGATGACCTTGATCGAGTTGGCGGCTGGGCGCAGGAACATCGTATTCGTTCTCACCCTGGCCGATGCCTCCGACGCATTCGGCAGCGAGACCGTCATGCTCCAGGAGGAACTCGATGAGGTCCGAAAGGTGGCGGCCCGCCAGGAGCGGGTCATCACGCCAGCCGCCGAAGCAGAGATCGCGGCCATCGTGCGCCACAGGCTCTTCGATTCCTTTGACGAGTCCGCTGCCGCCGAGACGGCCGACACCTACCAGGCCTACTACCGTGGACTGGTGGAACGCGGAGCCAAGATCCCCGAGCGCATGCTCCGTGCGGATTTCCACGCGGAAATGGTGAGGAATTACCCGTTCCACCCCGAGCTCTTCACCGTGCTGACCCGCAAAACGGCGACGATCCCGCAGTTCCAGAAGACGCGGGGTGCCTTGCGGCTCCTCGCTCGGATGATCCGCCGACTCTGGGACGGGCAGCCAGCCGACGCGTGGACGATAGCACCGTTCCACATCGATCTCGGGAACGATGACATCCTCAACGACCTCACATCGCGGCTCGCCCGGCCGGTGTTCCGGCAGGTGGTCGAGGCCGACATTGCCAGCGGTCGGCCTGGCACGCCCGCTCACGCCGAGAAACTCGATGAACGCTGGCGTGCGGAGGAGAAGCCCCCGTACGGCCGGCGCTTGGCCACCACCATCTTCGTCCACAGTTTGACGCAGGGCATAGCAGCCGGAGTGGAGTTGCAGGATCTGCTCGCGGCTTCGATTCAGCCTGGCGACGACCCACAGCTTCTACGCAAGACACTCTCGCGGGCGCAGGGCGAGCAACGAGGTGCCGCTGGCGAAGCCTTCTGGTTCCTGCACTGGGATGGGCGCCTCTACCTCTTCAAGACCGAACCGAGCCTCGAAAAGGTCGTCCAGGACGAGCTGTCCCTGGTGGGCGTGGTTCGCGCCAAGCAGGAGATCGACGAGCGCATCCAGCACGTGTGGCGGCCTGGGACCTTCAAGCCGGTCTACTTCCCGGCCGAAGCCGCGGAGCTGCCCGACGACTCGCGCACTCCCAAGCTCGCGATACCCCACTTCGAGGCTTGCTCGCTCGATGTGGGTACCGGTGCCCGCCCCGAGCCACCCGACCTCGTACGAAAGCTGTTCTCCCACGCCGGGACTGCCGAGAGCCACCGAACGTTCAAGAACAACATCGTCTTCCTCGTGGCAGACGAGAGCGCGTCGGAGCGGATGGTGGAACTCGCCCAGCGCCATCTCGGAATCCGCCGGATCGTGAATGACCGGGGGCGCTTGGCCCAGTTCAGCAAGGACCAGCAGAAGCGGCTTCGCAGCATGGGAAATGCCGCCGAACTGGATATTCGGGTCGCGATCACACGGGCCTATCGACACCTGTTCTATCCGTCCGCTGACGCTCCCAAGCGTGCCGATCACCTCGCATACGAGGCATTGCCGGCCCAGGAGCAGGGCAAGGTAAGCCGGGATCAGACCGCCGCACTCGTGGGCGTACTCAGCAAACTTGAGAAGGTCCTGACCGGTGACGGCCCCGCCCTCAGCGCCCAGTTCGTCAAGGCGAAGGCATGGCTGAGGGGCCGGGAAAGGATGTCCACCGAGGATCTTCGCCGGGAATTCGCGAAGCGCCTGGGACTCAAGGTTCTTCTGGATCCGAACCAACTCAAGAAGACGATCAAGAACGGCTGCAGTCAGGGCGTGTGGGTGTATCATGACCCGAAGCGAGACCGGGCCTACGGGAAGGAATCGCCCGCCCCGCTCGTCGAGATTTCCGAAGACGCGATGCTGTACACCCCCGAGGAGGCTCGACGGGTGTTCCCTGACCAGCCGACGAAGAAGGGGACGGAACCCAAGCCCGAGCAGTGTCCGCTTTGCGGACAGGTGGAATGCAGGTGCGGGACGGGTGCCGAACCCGAGCAATCCAAGCTACTCGTCGTCACCGAGAGCGGTGCTCCGGCAAGGGTCTTCCAGCGCATCGCCGACGGCTTCCACGATGCCGGACGAGAACTCATCGGGAGGCTCGTCATTACTTGCGAGGGAATACCCGACATGCAGTCGCTCGGCGTAGCCGTACCGCAGTTTCCGAAAGGGGAGTACCGGTTGGCCCAGGAACTGACGGCGGAGTTCGGTGACGCAGGTGCCGAAGGATCGCTCAGCGTGACCTTCGGTGGCGACTGGAAGCGATACAAGCGGCTTCGTTCCCCCTTGGAGACCCAGGCCCGTGAGGCCTCCAAAGCGAGCGTGCGGAACGTGCTGACAGCGACGTACGCCCACGGTCTCGCCCCTGTCTCCACCGGCTACCAGACGCTGCGGGACGTGCTCGTGCAGCTCGATGTGGGCCGGATCGAAGCGCGGGCGGAGGAGCACGAGGGCGTAGACCCGCAGCTCTCGATGAGGTAGGTTTGGATCATGCCGCCGCCCCCGACCCCCCACGCCTCGGCTGCAACCCTCCATCCCGTCCCTGAGCCCGCCTACGAGCTCCGGGTCCAGCCCCGGGACGATATCGGGTACGGGATCGCTCTCCATCGCCGTGGTTCTTCCCGCAACGGCAACGTGCCCGACGGGGAGCAGGTGGTCCGCGTGTGGGGTGACCCTCTTCTGGCCATCCTGGATCAGGTGCTCGCGGTCATCCGGCGGGCTGGCTATCGCTCGGCGGACCTGAAGGCCACGCGCCGCGCCCCGTTCCGGATCAACGAGGAGGACGCGGTTCGGCTCGGCCTGCTGTTCGCCGCCCTGAAGCCCTTGCGGAAGTTCCGGCGCATCGAGGAGGTCGCAGGGGCAATCTCGGCCATGGAGCGCGAGGAGGTGTACTACTGGTTCAGCAAGGTGACGGCAGGGCCGGGGCAGGGCCGGGTTCAGCGGGCCCTGCGGATCATGGTGTCGGATGAGTGACGGGAGGGAACCGAGACGATGACCGCGGAAGTAGCTGTGATGAACAAGACCGCTGTGGCATTGGCGGCGGACAGCGCGATGACCGTTTCCGTTGCCAACGCGCGCAAGACATATCCGACCAACAAGCTCTTCGCGCTGTCGAAGCACCATCCCATAGGCATCATGATTTACAACAATGCCGAATTCATGAATGTCCCATGGGAGACAATCGTCAAGATGTATAGGCAGCAACTCGGTACGTCGAGCAAATCCACTGTACAGGAATACGCGGAGGATTTTCTTGGATATATCGGAAACGCGGCGATTTGTACCGATGAACAATGTCAAAGCAATCTGCTGCGCATCTCCAATGACCTGTTCCAACGAATTGCTTGGGATGTCAGAAACCGGCTCAACGATAATACGCCGGGTGGCGCCCTTGACGTTTCGGCCCTGATTCACACCGTCGTCAACGAGCACATGGCGGCACTGGCCAGTGTCGGCGAAGCATCTTCCATGCAACACATCGATGCCGACGCGCTCGTACGGGAGCATGAAGCCGCCGTTTACGAGGTGATCGACCATCGCTTTCGTGAAATCGCAATCAACGAGTCGCTTCGGCAGTCACTTTGTGACGTTCTCACAGCATTCATCAAGAGTGAGACACGATCGAGTGGCTACTCGGGCCTGGTATTCGCTGGGTTTGGCCAGGATGAAATTCTTCCAAGCCTGGTCGAGGTTGTAACGGATGGATCCATTGCCAATACCGTCAAGGGTTACGTCAAGAATGTAGTTGATCTTGATCGCGACGGCATCCAGACATCAATAAACGCGTTTGCTCAAAGTGAGATGGTGGGTCGCTTTATGAACGGTGTAGATAACGAATTAATGAGTTACTTGGAGAACTACATCGACGCGCTACTCACCAAGACGACAAGCGACCTTGTCGAGGCCGAGGACGCGGGAGCGACTCTTGGTGAGAATCAGATCTCTGCAATACGAGCTGTCGTGCAGACTGAGCTCGCGGATTTCCACCAGGCGATGGCCTCGTTTTGTCGGTCAAGGTTTGTAGAGCCCGTATTGGGTATTGTCAGACATCTTCCCAAGGAGGAATTGGCGAGTATGGCCGAGGCGCTGGTCAACTTGACCTCACTGAAGCGGCGGGTGTCGATGGAGGAGGAGACCGTGGGCGGGCCGATTGATGTTGCTGTTATCTCAAGAGGAGATGGCTTCATTTGGATCAAGCGCAAACACTACTTCGATCCCTCTCTCAATCGCGACTACTTCGAAAGACGATCACCACATCACACACAGCGGGAGGCCAACAGTGAAGTACAAGCCGTTTAAGCTTGAGCGCATCGAGGACCCGGACGGACGTCGGACCGACCCTAGGAAGGCTCGCGTTTACGAGGAGATCCGTCAGCAGGCTATCGCAGATGCTGAGCGGTCCTTCGACAACGTCCGCGACGAGTTGCGGCGGCTTGTGCGCAGCGCCCGCGGTCAGATCCGCGAGTGAACGCGCCAGGCATGACGGGCACACAGAGAACCCCGCACCCGTCATTCCGTGGGGTGATTCGCCACCCCACCCGCGAGGAGAGAAGAAGCCCTGCACGCTCCCGCGTTGTTCATGACGGGGCCATAGAGGTCGCCGACCGATCCGACGGCGCCCGATCCGCTAGCAACACGGGTGAGGCCAGCCGACGCTCCCAGCGGGCTCTCGGTCAGGAACCGGCGCGCTGGATCGAAGACGAACTCCGCGATTTACGGCTGGATGCAAGCTCAAGGGCGGCGATTCCGTCGGATGGGTGATACATCTCGTGCAGGGGGCGTCGCGCCCCTGGCGGTTCCGCGACTGCTACTTCGTCAGCGCGTGCTGGTGGCCCTCCTGAGGGCCTTCGGCGGGGAGGTGGGAGATCGGGATTTCCAGAAGCTTCTGTTTCTCTTCGGGCTGCACCGTCAGAAAGGTGGCGGGACGCCCCCTTACGACTTCATTCCCCACAGCCAAGGGGCGTTTTCATTCACTGCGAGCGCAGACCGGGACAAGCTCGTCCGACGCGGGATTCTCGCGGATGGTGACGCTTGGCACCTTACTCCGGCCGGCGACCAAGTCGCCGCATCGTTCGCGAACCGGCACACAACCCTCTTCGCACTGCGGAACTGGGATCTCCGAGGCGATGCCCTAGTGGCTGAAACGTACCGCCGGTCCCCATATCACGCTTCCCGCAGCGGGATCGTGAATCGGGTGCTGCAGGACGACCCGGCAACCCGAGAGCGCTTGGCCGCGGCGCGCTCCATCCGTCCCGCTGGTCCGCTGGTCACGGTCGGCTACGAAGGACGGAGCTACGAGGGCTACTTCAACGCGCTGTGGCAGGTCCATGTTTCCCGCCTCTGCGATGTTCGCCGGAGCCCGACGAGCCGGAAGTGGGGCTTCTCCAAGCGGACGCTCGCCGACGGTTGTCGGCAGCTGGGAATCAAGTACGAATCGCTCCCGGAGCTCGGAATCGCATCCGAACGGCGTGCCGACCTGAATGGAGCGCCCGATTACGATCGCCTGTTCGACGATTACGAAGCCACCACTCTCAAAGAGGAGACTGGCGCCCTAGACCGCATACTCACCTGGATCAACGGGGGAGACCGTGTCGCGCTCACATGCTACGAACGGGACTTCCGCGAGTGCCATCGATCCCGCGTGGCGAGCGCGATAGCGGCCCGGTCATCCCGCCCTTTCTTACCGAAGCACCTGTAGCGCCATGACTGACAGGGAGCGCATACTCGTCACGGTCAAGACTTATCCGGAGCTTTCTTCGAAGTACGGCGAGACCGTCTGTACCGCGGGAATCCGCGAGGACGGAACCTGGGTGCGTCTCTATCCCGTGCCGTTTCGGCGGCTGGGCGAAGGAGAGCAGTACAAGCTCTACGATTGGATCGAATGCCCCCTGATCAAGCATTCGGCGGACCCCCGTCCCGAGTCGCACCGGCCAACCGGCGAGATCGAGTGGATCAGTCATGTCGGCACCTCCGACGATTGGCGAGAGCGACGGGAGCTTCTCCTCCGGCGAGCACGGGTCTACCGCAGACTCGACGAGCTGATACGCGCCGCGCAGGACGATGGCGTGTCCCTCGCGATCTTCAAGCCTGCGCGCGTGATCGACTTCGGTTGGGAGATGGCGGATCGCGAGTGGGACCCGGCGAGACTGGAGGCAGCGCGGGCCATCGTGAGCCAGCGGGACCTCTTTGACGAGGAGTCGTGGCATCGGACTTTTCAGGTCGTCGACAAGGTCCCCTACAACTTCCACTATCGTATCGAGGACGCCGACGGGAAGCGGAGCCGCATGCGGGTCTTGGAGTGGCAGCTCGGAGCACTGTATCGAAACTGCGTGCGGCTGACTAACGGCGACGAGGCTGAGGCCCTCGCGAAGGTGAGGCAGAAGTACTTCGACCAGTTCCGCGAGTCCGACCTGCACCTCTTCCTCGGCACCACGCTCGCGTGGCACAAACGCGCGCCGAATCCGTGGACGATCGTCGGGGTCCTGCCTGTTCCGCACGAGCGGCAGACGAACCTGTTCGCGACGCAGGCGCCGGACGCAACTGGCGGCCACCGAACGGAGGCTGAGTGAACGAACGCCGCCGCACCCTGATCGAGGACTGGTTTCCAATTGAGACGGTCGGTTGCGAGTCCATGCGAGAGCGTGGTGCCTCCAGCGCCCTGCCCCCACTTTACTTCCTCCATGTGTGGTGGGCGCGGCGGCCCCTTGCGGCAAGCCGGGCCGCTCTCTTGGCCAGCGTAGTGCCCCGGTGGAACAAGGATGTGGCCCGCTTCGGCCGCGAGAGAGGATGTTTCCTCTCTGAGGTCGAGTACCGTGATTGGTTTGTGAGGCTCAGCGGGATTCACGGCGACCCTGTAACCGCTCGCGCCAAGCTGCAGCTGGCCGGTGAGGCCGGACATCGTATCCCGAATCCGTACACTCACGACCGTGCGTTTACAGTCGCCGCCCCGCCAGAGATGTTGAAGGACTTCGAAGACCTGCTGGAGCAATCGAACGGACACAGGAATAGGACGGTTCTTGATCCGTTCTCCGGTGGCGGTTCGATTCCTTTCGAAGCGCTCAGGTACGGATTCGATACCCATGCGACGGAGCTGAATCCGGTCGCTTGCACGATCCTGAGAGGCACGCTGGACTACCCGTTTGCCTTCGGCCCGGCGCTGACGAACGATCTCCAGAAACACGGCCGCGTGTTGTGCCAGAGTGTCCAGGAGCGGCTGCGACCTCACTTCTCTCATCTCGAGGACGAGGCCAAGGCCGTCGGGGTAGCCTACCTCTGGGCCCGCACCGTCCGCTGCCCCTACACCGGCAAGCCCATCCCCCTCGCCCCCAACTGGTGGCTGTCCCGCTCCGGGTCCACCGGAATCGCCGTGCGACCCGTGTTCGACCCGGACTCCGAAACGGCCCGTTTCGAGATCGCGGAGATCGACGGGACCGCCGCCGACGGCTTCGACCCCGGAGAGGGCACTCTGGCGCGGGGCGCAGCCCGGTCCCCTTGGGCCAACGATCAATCCGTCGGGAGCAAGTACATCAAGACGGAAGCTCAAGAAGGCCGCATGGGCTCCCAGCTGTATTGCGTGGCGGTCAAGCGTGCCCGCGGTGGTTTCGATTACCGGCCACCAATCGAAGCCGACCAGAGGGCGGTTGAGGCGGCCGAAGAAAAGCTGGCCGCAGAGCTTCCTCGCTGGGAGGCGCAGGGGTACGTCCCGACAGAGGCGTATCCGGAGGTATCGTCAGACATGCGGCCCCTCCGCTACGGCATGCCCACTTGGGCCGACATGTTCGCGCCCCGCCAGCTCCTCTCGCTGTGCAGCTACGTCGAAGCACTCCAGGAATTGGTCCCCGAAATCGAAAAGGAATTGCCCCGGTACAGGGCCAAGGCGGTCGTCACGTACCTGGGAATGGTGCTCAGCAAGGCGGTCAACTACAACTCCTACCTGGCAAGCTGGCACTCGGGTCGCCAAGTCATGCGCGGCGTCTTCGACCGCCACGACTTCGCCTTCAAGTGGACCTACGGCGAGTTCGACGCCTCACGGAACCTCTTCCCTTGGGCCCTCGATCAGGTTTGCGACGCCTACGAGGGAATAGCGAAACTGGCCGAGCCGGCGCACCGGGTCTTCGAGCGCGCCGAGACTCCCGTTCCGGTGCAGGTGACCCGTGCTTCCGCTGCCGATCTCTCCCACATCCCTGACGGTAGCGTGGATGTCGTCCTCACTGACCCCCCCTATTACGACAACGTCATGTACGGGGAGCTGTCGGACTTCTTCTACGTGTGGCTCAAGCGGACCGTGGGATCGGTCCACCCCGATCTCTTCGGGGACGAGCTCGCGAACAAGGACGACGAGGCCGTCGCCAATCCGGCCCGCTTCGCCCGCTTGGGACGCAAGAAGAAGCAACTCGCTTGCGCCGACTACGAGCGCAAGATGGCTGCGGCGTTCCGGGAGGCCCACCGGGTCCTGGCGGACGACGGAGTGCTCACCGTCATGTTCACGCACAAGAGGGTAGAGGCGTGGGACACGCTCGCGATGTCGCTGCTGGAAGCCGGGTTCGCGATCCATTCCTCGTGGCCCGTTCACACCGAGAGCGAGCATTCGCTCCACCAGGCGAAGAAGAACGCCGCCAAGAGCACCATCCTGCTGACCTGCCGCAAGCGGCCGGGCGGGGCGGAACCCGCGTGGTGGGAGGACATTCGCGGACGGGTGCGCCGGACGGCCCGCGATACCGCTGAAGAGCTTCAGGAGCAGGGGATCTCCGGGGTGGACCTCTACATCGCCACGTTCGGGCCCACGTTGGCCATTCTCTCGGAGAGCTGGCCGGTGCTTTCCGCCGACTTCGACAAGGAGACCGGCGAGCCGAAGCCGCTCCGTCCGGATGTCGCCCTGGACCTGGCCCGCACTGAGGTGGTGGAGTTGCGGAAGCGCGGCCTATTGGGACGCGACACCCGGTTCGACCCGGTCACGGACTGGTACCTAATGGCGTGGGATGCCTTCAGGGCTGCGGAGTTCCCGGCCGACGAGGCTCGCAAGCTGGCCCTGGCGTTGGGCCTCGATCTGGAGCGCGACATCATCACAGGGCACCGGATTCTCAAGAAGAAGGGGGCCAGCGTTGAGTTGCTGCCAGCGTCCCACCGTCGCAGCCGCGGACGGGTGGACCCGGATGCCGAGGGTTTCGAGGTGTGGATAAACGCCGCGCACACCGCCATGCTGCTCTACGAGGACGAAGGTCCCGCGGCCACCGAGGCATTCCTGAAGAGGGCTGCATTGCGTCGCGACGCCACCTTCCGATCCCTCATTCAGGCTCTGGTCAACGCGGTCCCCAGAGTGAGAAAGAACGGGAAGCTCGTCCGTCCCGAGGCACGCGCCCTCGATGGTTTGCGACTGGCATTCTTCGAGGACATCGAGGCACCCCCCGACCCGGCTCCGAAGGTAGAGCAGGCCAATCTTCGGCTGTGAGTGTTGACGGGCGCGCCGGACGGCCGGCAGGTTGGGAGCCACTTGGCACGCGGCCCGGCCAACCACGGGAGCAGCGAAAGACCCTCCAATGAACGCATCCGTCGGAGATGAGATCCTGACCGACGTCAGAACGGCAATCCAGCGAATCATCGCAGAGACGTTTCCCAGCGTGGCTTTCAGCGGTGTCTGGGTGCGACCGCGACAATCGGCGTACGGGGATGTCGTGCTGGATGTCTATGCGGTCTACGAGGGAGAGGCGTCAGAGCTGCAGACGCCCGGGCGACCGGCTTTCCTGGATCGGGTGGCGAAGATGTTTGGGGAAATGGGTGTGACCGCCATCCCGGTCACGCGCTTCATCGCCAAGGACGACGCGGGGGACTGGAAACCTGAAGGCTTCTGACCTCATTCGGTCTGCCGAAAGGCAGCTGCCACGCGGTCGCGGAAGGCCCTTGGAGACCGACCTGCGCCGTGCGACGAGCACCGTGTACCAAGCGCTCTTCCACTGTCTGGCGAAATCCTGTGCGGACGCCTTGGTGGGTCGCAAGGTCACCGAAACGACAGAGACCGAGTGGCGCCGGGTGTACTTGGCGCTGGACCCCCACAGCGCACGGCAGGCGTGCACCCGCCCGGCGATCGCGTCGTTTCCAGAGAACATTCGCGGAATCGCGCGGTTATTCGTGGAATCACAGGACCGCCGCCACGCTGCAGACCGTGATCCGCACGGCGAATGGTTCAAGTCGGAGGTTCAGGACCGGATCGCCACGGCTCGGCAGGCGATTCAAGCCTTCGAGGATGCAGATGCTCGGGCCAAGCGGGCATTCGCGGTGCATCTGCTGTTTGGGGTGGAGCGATGAACCGGCCGGCCAGAGTCCCGCGAGAACATGGACCCGCCCATCGGAACCGCTATACTTCGTCTTGGCGCCCCGTGCGTGGGACGCGCCGTCACAAGACTCCCAATCGGACCATCCTGACGGACTCCGGGATCATCCACGAAGCACTGGAAAGGAACTCCAACGACCTTGATGCGGTACTGGCGCTCGACAATCTCGCGCGCGTATTGATCTTGCTTGCTGCCAAGGAGGCCCATCAATGACCGATTCCCGGCCAAAGAAAGAAACCGCTTCCGCGAGCTCTGACCACTCCCCGGCTCTAGCGCCCCCGTCCGGGTTCGATCCCGATTGGCGGGAGCGCATCGAGATCGCCAAGCAGGCCCGCGTACAGGCCCGAAAAGCCCGCGGCGACCGGCCAGCGACCTTCGACAAACGCGGTCTCCCGATCTTGAGGCAGTCGCGTTTCCCCGAACCGTGACCGTCCGCACGCCGCTCTACGAGGCGGGCCACGCAGCCCGGTATGAGCGCCAGGGTCTGATCCGCCAGTATCAGGAGGACTACAACTGTCGGCTCGTCGTCATGCAGGACGGCCTTTTCCCCCACAGCATTCAGCTGTTCGAAGAGACCTTGTTCGATGCCGACCCGCAGAAAGACCTTCACGTCATGCTGGCGACGCAGGGGGGAGACGGTGAGACCGCTCTCCGGCTGATCCGTCAGGCGCAGTCCCGATGCCGTGAACTGACTGTGATCGTGCCGGACCAGGCGAAGAGCGCTGGCACTCTATTCGTCGTGGGAGCTCACCACATCTACATGGGCCCGACCAGCGACCTCGGGCCAGTGGACCCGCAGTTCCAGCAGCCGGACGGGTCTCTCGTCTCGGCCAGGGCCATAATCGCGGCGGTCGAGTCGGCGGAACAGCGAATCCAGCACCATCCCGGCACCTATCCGCTTCACGCCTCCTTGCTGGAACCGGTGACCGCCCTGATGGTGCAGCAGGCGCGCGACCAACTCGGCCGCACGGATGATCTCGTCAAGGAAGCGCTGGCGTGTGTCGCTGAGCGCACCCCGGCCGATGTCGCGACGCTCACCGAGGCCCTGAAGGATCCTCTGATAGGGGGCCCGAAGAGTCACGGTGCCGTCATTTCCGCGGCCGACGCGAAGAGTTTCGGGCTGCCGGTACAGGAAGCGGATCCCGCTGGCGAGAGATGGCAGGCCGTGTGGCGTCTTTGGATGAAGTACGCGGTTCTGAACCCGGCCCAGGTGTACGAAGGTCAAGTCGCGTCATATGTCTTCTCTCGTCAGACACCCCATGCGTAGCGCGTGACCCTCCCGTCCCACCCCTTCCGGTTCACCTACGGCCCGCGCGACGACCGCCTCCACGACTTCTACCTGCCGGCGCTCGAACGCAGCGTGCTCTACCGCCGGTCCACCGGCTACTTCTCCAGCTCGGCGCTCGCCATTGCTGCGGCCGGGATCGCGCGTCTGATCGCAAACGGTGGGTCCATGCAGCTCCTTTGCGGTGCGGACCTCGCATCCGAGGATGTGGAGGCGATCCTCCGCGGGGAATCGCTGAGGGGCAGCGTGGAGAAGGCGATGCTCCGGCGGTTCGATCAGCACGAGAGTGAGGCCGGCCCCGACATGGTTGCCCGGCTGGAGACACTGGCATGGCTCGTCGCGCACGACAGGCTGGAGATCCGGGTCGTTCTCCCCAAGGGACCCGACGGCCAACCCATCCCCAGGCCGGACTCGCAGGAGTACTATCATCCCAAGGAGGGGGTCTTCGTGGACGCCGAGGGAAACAAGTTGGCGTTCAGCGGCAGCAGCAACGAATCCCGAAGTGGGTGGCAGTCGAACTACGAGACCTTCCATGTGTTCGCGTCTTGGCCGCGGCAGACTGGCCCCCACAGTATGCCACCCGCCGACCACTACATCACACCGATCGAACGTCGCTTCCAGGCACTCTGGGAACCGGGAGATCCAGGCTGGATTGCGCTGCCGCTTCCAGAGGCCGTGCGGCAGCGGTTGCTGGACTATGCACCGAGCAAGGTGCCTACCACCGATCCCTTGGAGAGGCGGCGATCGCGCCACGAGCTGGCCACGTTCCGTTTCCTTCGCGACGCTCCGTTCATGCCGCAAGCCGCGCGAATCGGAATCGAGACCAGCTCGGTTAGCCCTTGGCCCCACCAGGACCGCGTGATCGACGCGGTGGTCGATCGCTTCCCGCGCAGCTTCCTGTTCTGCGACGAGGTGGGGCTCGGAAAGACGATCGAGGCGGGGCTTGCCCTCCGTCAGCTCATCGTAACGAAGCGCGTCCAGCGGTCCCTAATCCTCGCGCCGGCGAGTGTCGTCCGGCAGTGGCAAGAGGAGCTGTGGGAGAAGTGCGCGCTCAACATTCCTCGCTACGAACGCGGCGCTCTGGTCGATGTGCACGGCGTGGAGCGGCAGATCAACGGGCCACCATGGGGTTGCGCCGATCACCTGATCGCTTCCAGCCAGCTGGCCAAGCGCACTGACCGCCGGGACGAAGTCCTGGAACCCGAGTGGGACATGGTCCTCGTTGACGAGGCGCACCACGCGAGGCGGAAGGAGTTTGGCATCCGCGCCCGGCGTCCCAACCACCTGCTGCAACTACTTGGGGGCCATGGCAAGCGTCCGGGGCTGAAGGATCGCACCCGGTGTCTCTACTTGCTGACGGCCACACCGATGCAGGTGCATCCCATCGAGGTGTGGGATCTGCTCAAGCTACTCGGCCTCGAGGGCCGCTGGGGAGCGAATGAGGAGAACTTCCTGAAGTTCTTCGAGGAGGTCAGGAATCCCTACAAGCAGCGGGACTGGCCGTTTCTCCTCGGGATGTGGAAGGATTTCCTCAAGACCGGCGGCCAGATCGATCCGGCATTCGAGGAGCGGGCACGCAGTCAGCTCGGCCCGGTCACCTGGAACACCGTCAAGACCCTTCCCCACACGATCAAAGGCCGCGCGACGATCGAGGCACTGGGCGCCGAAGCGAGAGCCGTGCTCAGTGACATGATCCGCCACCATACGCCCATACGAACCTTCGTTTGGCGGAACGGTCGTGATCTGCTCCACCGCTATCGGCAGCGTGGCATTCTGAGCGAACGGGTGCCCAAGCGAAAACCGAGAAACGAGTGGATCGAGTTCACGCCGGAGGAACAGGAGCTCTACGACCGGATCGAAGAATATATCTCCCATTTCTACCGGAAATACGAAGCGCGTAGAAGGGGGCTCGGATTCGTCATGACGGTGTACCGCCGACGCCTCACGAGCTCCTTCCATGCCGCTCGCGAGAGTCTCGGACGCCGGCGGGCCTTCCTCGTCGGTGACGCCGATGCCGTGGCGAACATCGGCCTGACCGAAGAGGACCTGGAGCAGGATGACCTCGGGATGGACGCCGTGGAGGACTTGGGAACGCTGGACCGCCAGGCCCGCGAGACGGAACTGGCCTACTTGGACGACTTCATCTCCGACCTGAATGCCCTGGCCACCGACTCGAAACTGGAATTCCTCAAGGCTCAACTGACGGCCATCTTTCACACTCACGACTCCGCGATCCTCTTCACGCAGTACACCGACACGATGGACTACCTGCGCGAGAGTCTCCGTTCGGTCTACGGGTCTGGTGTCGCCTGCTACTCGGGACGGGGCGGCGAGTCTTGGGACGGAGAGGGATGGGTGCTCCGCGACAAGGAGGAAATCAAGGAGGCGTTCCGCAGAGGAGACAGCATCAGGCTTTTGATCTGTACGGAATCGGCCAGCGAGGGCTTGAACCTCCAGACCTGCGGAGTCCTGATCAATTACGACATGCCCTGGAACCCGATGCGCGTCGAGCAGCGTATCGGCCGCATCGACCGCATCGGGCAGCGGCACGACGAGGTCCATGTCCATAACTACTTCTTCCGGGACACTGTCGAGGCGATCGTCTACGCTCGGCTGAGCGACCGGATCGACTGGTTCGAGCATGTCGTCGGGACGCTCCAGCCCATTCTCCACAATGTCGGCCGCGCAATCACGAAGCTGGCGATGATGGGCCGCCAAGAGCGGGAGAGGGACTTCGACGATACCCTGTCGGAGATCGAACAGCAGGCCGACGCCCATGACCAGGCCGGAATCGACCTGGACGCGTTGGTGGACGAGAGCATCGGAATCTCGACTGCACCCGAGAGTCCGGTTAGGGTGGAGGACATCAAGCGTGCGTTCCTCGGCTCCGATGTGACGCGGCAGCGTTTCCTCCCGCATGCCACCATTCCCGACGCATACTGGCTTCATTCCGGTGACACACCCCGGGCAGTGACATTCAGCCCTTGGGTATTCGATAGCCATCCGACCAGCGTTGAGCTGCTGACCTACGGAAACCCCACGTTCGACGCCCTGCTGGACGAGGTCATTGGACCACGGGATCAGTCAGCGGGGACGGTGGACAGCGAAGAGGCGGGGGCGGCCATGCTGCTGCGCGACAGCGGTCGTCCCCCAGTGGCGGTCTGCGTGGCCAAGGAGAAGGGTCAGATTGGTGAGGTAGCCACCATTTCGGCGTACGAGCGAGCCGCCAAGGAACACGAGGCCGGGTGGTCCGACACCGATCGCGGTAGGGCCCGCGAGGTCCTCGCAGACGCGCGGTCGCGACTCGACGGGGCTATTGCCGCGGTGGAGGAAGAAATGACAAGAGCGAAGCGCCGTGGCCTCCGCGAGGAGGCCCGCCGGATTCTATTCGAGAGCGCCCACATCCTGGCTGTCCAAGAGGGATTCTTCACTCCGGCGGACGACGATGCGGTGGAGCGGCTGTGTGAAAGGGGCGTACCCTATCGGGGGCTTCGGAGCATTGTTGGTGGGCAGGTACCGAGGGTCTCGTCCGACGATGCGTACCGGGCGGAATTGGATGGCAAGAACCCGGGGGCGCTCCAGCAGATGCTGAACCGGCTGAGGGACCAAGGGGTTGAGGTGCTGAGGCGGTACGCGGGGATGGGGTGAGGCCTGGAGTGGAGGCAGGGAACCCAGTCCTTGCGGAATCCCGCTCGGGGCCCCATACTACCTGTTGCGCGTGATTTGTCCCTTACGGCATTGGAGCCGTGGGGTTGCATTCTTCGCAAACGAATGGCACAATTCCCGAGTGGAGCCCACACAAGGCTGCTCCGCCCCCAATAGGCGAGTACCTGCAACCTACAAACCAGGATGACGACCATGAAATGCTACATCATTTCCTACGATCTTCGAGGCAATCGGGATTATGATAGCCTCTATAGGGCGATCAAGTCCTATCCCAAATGGGCCCATATAACCGAATCAACGTGGGCAATCGTAACGGAAAAGACAGCCGCGCAGGTACGTGACGAGCTTTGTCGAGTCATTGATCGCGATGACCGCATGTTTGTCGTTAGATCGGGTGCTGAAGCCGCTTGGCGAAACGTCATATGCAGAAACGAGTGGCTGAAGGAAAACCTGTGACCCCTCAAGACGAAGAGTCAACGGGCCTGAAGGAGGTGCGGATCGTCCGCGGCCGAGTCGATTCGCTATCAATCTACGAGGTGACTGAGACCGAATTGGATGCGTTGGAAAGAGGCTCACCATATTCGATCTATCTGAACTTCGGGATCTTCCTGGTGACACTAGGCATGTCGTTCCTGACATCGCTACTAACGGTCGATATAGAGTCATTGACAACGCTCGTTGTTTTCTTGGTGCTGACTGTCATTGGGAACATCGGCGGTGCCTTACTGATTATTCTGTGGTATGGCGCTAGGAAGGAAGTCGGCGGGATTACGAAGAGGATTCGAGCGCGAATTGCGGAAACCGAACCCTCGGCGGGAGTACATGCCGGCTCGGTCGATGATGCAGAATCGTAGTTCGTTTCCCGGTGAATGTGCAGGTGCCGTGATCGTGCACACCACGGATTTGTCCAGGTGTGATGGGTGGGAACGATGCCATGTGGCCGTCAAGTAGACGCGCGTCGGTCGGAATGTTGACACATTGGTGCCGCGGTGCGGAATTGCCGCCCGTGGACGCCGCTGTCGGCTACTGCGGACCGAGATGAACTGAGGAGTGATCGTGTGAGCAAGTCTGTCCGCGACGCGCTGTACTGTCCGGCGTGTGGAGTGGAAATCGAATGCTGCAAAGCATTCAGTGGAGAGTGTCGGTATCCGGCGGGATACCCAACCTGCCCGAAGTGCGGAGGGAAACCATGGGTGGCCGGGCCTATGATGCCTTTCTCCAGTCCGCGCGCCAAAGCGCTGACGGCGCCGCTACCGTATCCGTGCATCACGAATGTGGAAGGACTGACGAGTTGACGCTGAGCCCCGGAGGGTGATTCCCAATGGCAGTTCACCTTATTCCTGAGCAAGTGAGGGGAGCCCTCATGAACCTGCCTCTTGAAGTGCCAGAGGAGCACCGAAACGCAGTTGAACGAGAAGCGCTTTTTGCTGTGCTGGCGGCTATGATCCGCTGTGAGTTCGCCACGCAGGATGGCCTCCAGCACATCTGCCAGGAGGTCTCAGATGGCTTTGCGACTCTTGCTCACCGTACCGACTCTCTCGGGGATACGATTGCATTCACGTACGCCAGCCAGTTCGTCGGAGAAATTCCTCGGAAGGTTCTCGCAGCGACACAGCTTAACGAGGCCCATGAATGAAGACGTCAATTCCCCAGGGATTCGGCTTGCCTTCCGTCGCACCTCGGTACGAACCGGCCTGTACCGCCAGGATCTTGTGCCCCCCGTCGGAACACCGATTTGGGTTGTTTCGCAGGCTCCAGCGCCAACACACAACTGATCAACCGACGCATCAGGGAAAGGGACAAGAGGCACCTCAATGAAGGTTGACGCCATCCTGAGCAACGTCGAACTAGGGAAGATCGCACTCCCGAGGTTCCAGCGCGGGTTTGTCTGGAAGGGCAGGCAGGTCCGTGAGTTCTTCGACTCACTCTACCGCGAACATCCGGTGGGCGGTCTCCTGACGTGGCTGACCACCGACGACGATGGGGCAACCACAGAGCTCCTCCTGGACGGCCAGCAACGCGTGACCTCACTGTACGGGGTGCTCAAGGGGCGGGCGCCAAGCTTTTTTAGCGGTGACGAACGGGCGTTCAGGAACCTGCGGTTTCACGCGGGCAGCAAAAAGTTCGAGTTCTTCCAGCCCATCAAGATGAGGGACGACCCGCTTTGGTTCGACGTAACTGAGGTGATGAAGGCGGGTGACGGTGGCCTTTCAAGTCTCTTGGAGAAGAAGCTTGGGATCCCCGGCAAGGACATTGACGCGACGCGCTATATCGAGGTCACCAATCGACTGCTCCGACTCCTCAGTGTGACCAATAGAGATCTCCACATCGAGCAGATAGCGGACGAAGAGAAGAACATCGACACCGTGGTCGACATCTTCAACAGACTGAACAGCGCGGGCACGACATTGTCGAGTGGCGACTTGGCACTGGCGAAAATCGCGGCGAAGTGGCCCGAGGTGCGGAAGGACATGGGTCGGCAGGTCAAGGAGTGGCGGGATCACGATTTCCACTTCACCCTGGACTGGCTACTCCGGTGCATGAACGCAGTCGTGAAGGGTGAAGCAGCGTTTCAGCACCTGCACGACACCCCGGGAGAGCAGGTGAAGGTTGGCCTGGAGCGCACCGTCAAGCATGTGGATACGGTGTTGAATCAGATCTCGCTCCGGCTGGGGCTCGACCACAACCGTGTTCTCTTCGGACGCTTCTCGATCCCGGTCATGATTCGCCATCTGGCAGTACGCCCATCTGGAATGATGAGCACTGAAGAGTGGAATCGATTGCTTTACTGGTTCTTGCAGGCGGGAATGCGCGGTCGCTTCTCCGGTACTACTGAGACCAAGATCAAGCAGGATCTCGGGGCGGTGGACGGTACCGTGGACGGCATAGAGCGATTGATCGCGGACATCGGCACGAAGTGGGGGCGCCGCCGAGTGACGGCCTCCGACTTCGACGCTTGGTCACTGGGAGCGCGACTCTATCCGGCGCTCTACTGGCTGACGCGCGTAGGCGGATCAAGGAACTTCTGCGATGGCACGGAACTCAAGGCGGGCCTTCTGGGTGGGGGCGCCCAGCTGGAGGTGCACCACATCTTTCCCAAGGCGGTCCTCTATGACGACGAATACACGAAACCACAGGTCAACGCGCTGGCCAATCTCTGCTTTCTCAGCGCGGAGTGTAACAAGTGGATCGGCGCAGCCTGTCCTGCAGGGCCATCCAAATACGTCAAGGGTACGCACGACCCCGACCGCCGCCGGATCGGCCTTGAGGGCTACTTCGGTTTCGTGGAGGAGAAGAACCCCGGAGTACTGGAGTCCCAGTGGATTCCGATGGACGAGGAGCTATGGAAGGTCGGGAACTACCCGGCATTCCTTGAAGCTCGACGCGGTCTCCTTGCCGACGCCGCCAACCGGCACCTGACTACCCTGTATGCCGCGCATGCTGAGGCAATCGAACCGGCCGGTCCACAGCCCTCCGTGGTTTCGATACCGGTACTACCGCCCATCTCCAGTGCGGATGAGGACCGAATTCTGGAGGAGCTTCAGGACTGGATATCTGCGCGCGGCCTGCCTCCCGGCGAGTTCGGCTACGAGCTTCGCGACGACGTGACCCAACAGCCCAAAGCGACGATCGACCTGGCTTGGCCGACCGGTCTGCCAGAGGGCCGGGGACGCCCGGTCGCGCTGCTGCTGAACGAGTCAGCGGAGACCTACCGGACGGTCAACCAAGCTGGATTCGACTGCCACACGACCGTTGAGTCTTTCAAGGAGTATGTCGATGACGAAATCGTTGGGGGGGTGGCCACTGCAGTTGCGTAGCGGGTCTCGTCACATCACGGCTTTCAAGTCGATACACAGAAGGGTGAGCGGGCGACATCATGTCATCGGGCTCCCGGATGTCTTCGATCAGGGAAGCTCCGCTCAAGGGAGCCCTCACGGCTCATCCAAGAGTAAGAACGGATGCGCGATGGCTCCCGCGCCCTCCTACATGTAGTAGCTGTAGCTGATCGGCGGCCGTTCACCCACTTCCAGGTACTTGAGGATGTTGCCTACCTGCCGCGCACAATGAAGGGTGATCGGTCCTTCAGTCTACTGGGCGCCAACTCCCGGTCCACCTGGGCGCAGTTGGCCACAGCGCGGGCACCGATGACGGTGGCGCAGTGTGAAAACCTCGGACCACCAAGTGACCGGAGTCGAAACATGCAGCTCCTCAGGCGACGGGTAGTCGTCCGCGGGCTCGGGAGAGTCCGTCGATACCGACCGCTCGAACGTCCCGGTGATGGTGTCGAACATCCGTCGACTGGGTCCCGGCGGCACGTCCGGCGGATCCGGGTGATTCGGGAGGTGCTCCTTCTCGTAGGCCTCTGTGACGACCTCGATTCTGTCGGCAATCTCTCAGGCCGGAGCCCACACCAGCCGGAAGGTCCACGACATCCGGAACCTTCGAGCCGTCGGTCGTGGCGTCACCATCTGGTACTCGATAGACCACGGCAGGAACCCCGTTGCTGTAGGCAATCTTCATAGTGACCAGCATCCACAGGCATCCGTCGCAGACTGGTCGAGCGTATACAACAGCGGCATCACGGCCGTGGTTTTCCTCCACGCCCTATTCAAAGCCCTCTCCTGTCGCCCAGAGTACCACCGAACGCTGGCGAAACTCCGGCCTCGGTGCTAGCCCGCATTTGTCACATGGCACCAGCGTAGCGACCTGAGGGCAGTATCCAGGCCGTGATTGTAACGTCGGACCGCGCCCGAAGGAGCGAAGAGTCTTTCGGACGTGCAGTGGAAGGCGCGCGGAGGGGGATTCAGGTGACTGAGAGGCTTCGGGGCGGTCCTGAGGCGCAGCGATCCCACGGCGCGGCGTGAGAGGGAGTCCGGGAGAGGATGGGAGATTACCCTCTAATCGGGCGTGGAGGTGGGCGAAGGCGGCGGCGGAGGGATGCGAGGAGTCCATGGCGACCCTGACCCTTCGCACCGAGACCGTGATGCGGGCGCCCGCGAGCATGCGTCTGAGGGCGTCGAAGAGGACCGACGCGAAGAGGAGCCGGAGCTGGTTGGCGGCGAAGCGTGAGGCCGAGGTCCGGTCGGAGAACAGATCGAGCTGCTGCTCCTTGATGGTGTTCTCCATGTCGCCCCGCGGGCAGTAGACGCGCTCGTAGACCGTGCGGGCCGAGAAGGTGGCGGCGGGCAGCGAGGTGACGACGAAGCGGGGGTTGGCCTTGCCCGGCAGGTGTTCGGCCTTGGCGACGACCCGTCGCCGTCGCGACCAGCTCGTCAGGGTGGCGTAGGGGAACTCGGCGAACCGGCGTGCGGGCCGGCCGTGACGGGCTGACTCGGCCCTCGGCGTCGGCCAGTTCCCAGCCGATCTTCTCGATGAGCCGCGAGTTCTTCGCCAGTCCGATGACGTAGTCCACGCCGTTGTCCTCGCACCACGCCAGCAGCTCCTCGCGGGCATACGCCGAGTCGGCCCGGAGCAGGATCTTCAGCCAGGGCCACTCCTGGCGCAGCCGCTCGATGATGCGGCCGAGCGGTGCAGTCACGCCCCCGGCGGGATCGGAGTTGCCGGGCCGCAGCTGGGCGAAGAGCGGGCGGCCGCCGCAGGTGATGTGGGTATCGAGACCAAGCGCCAAGACCTCGTTAGGGCAGCGACACCGAGCCGAAACGCAACGTCCCGCTTCTCTTGGCCTATTCCGAAGCTCTCGCGTCCACTGCAACCTTCATGGCCGACTGAACAACGGCTCCCAGCCGGCCTCGGAACCGGTCGCCCACAAGATGGGTAGACTATTGTTTGGACAAGTGTTCTCAAACACTACAAGCGCCTGACAGTTTCCAAAGCCAAAAGGCGATTCCTTAAACAACTTTCTCCCATAGCTGCCGATGACTTCCTTGGCCCGCGCCCTTTCCGTCGGTACCGGCAAGATTGCTGATTTGTCGCCAAAGCACTTGTCTGCATCGGTAAGTGGATCAGACACGGAGACCCGAAACCTGTGAACAATTGGCGACACTTCCCTGCTCACCTTATCAGCAGCATTAGCAAACCCCGAGATGGCCACCAGAAAAACATCAATTTGGGCCTGATCCAGACGTTGGGCCAACGGGGGCAAGTAGTCCTGCAGTGATCGAACCGCAGTCTTTCCTGTCCCAATAAAATCGTCAACAAATACAACACCGGCCACGTCTCCCAAGCTTTCAATCTTCTTCTGAAGCCGTCTCGGCGCTACTATCCGGCCATGATAGATGTTATTCTCATCCGCATACATCTTCGCATACGTGTGCCCTCTCTTTCCGTCGCCTCCGTAGAAGCTGATCAGCACATTGTCCGTCATTCTCCGCGCTCGACCCTCTGGAGCCTTGCGAATCACCCCGCGACCGGCCAATTCGCGCAGCACAAACCCGTGTCCACTCCGCAGCTTCTCGCGGATCAAGCCGCCCGAATAGAAACGCAGCTTCTTTAGCAACTCAAACACTACTCTCTGTTCCTCGGTGGTTTCGAACTGTTCCAGCCAGGATTTTACTCTGATGTCGGTAATCTGCCTTCCGCGGTAATTCCCCCAGGTGTCCACAAGGATGCTGATCTCCCGATCCTTCACACGCCGTCTCTCCTCGGCCTCGAGCTTAGTACGCAAGCTCTCCTCTTCCACCAAGGTCAAATCCAATGCGTTCACGCCTTCGTCAACCAACCACCGCTCGAAAAGGCGGACCTTACACGAATACTCGTCGTTGTTCTGAACCAGCACTTTTCGCTTCTCGAAATCGGCCAGCACTCTGTGGACATCTGTCTCGCCGAGGCCAAAGCGCGAAGCCCTCGTGGCAATATTCTCGACAGAACATCGGTCCTTCGAACGAAGCACCTCACCGAGCGACAACATCACTCGACGCCGGCACGCTCGTTCCTCGTCAATTCTCTCATCGCTAGATGCTACAACCCCGTCATCCCAAAAATGTTGAAAGTTGTTTATGCCGGCGTGGCCGACCGATACTGCAATCGCACGACGCATCTCGGCGCCCGTAACGAAAGCGTCCCTACGCCGCTTCATCTCTTCGACCAGTTCTGTGCATATGAATTTTGTAAAAAACGGATTGCCTGCGGTCATGCCATAGAGCATTGTCACGGCTTCGTCTGTTATGGTTGCCCAATCCTCAATGGGTCTGCGAACCAATTGGACGAAGTCAGACCATTGCGATTGCTTCTCTAGGTAGTCAATGCGGAGCGGGCGAAACTTGTTCAACATCTCCCCTTGCGTGCTCAGTATCTCCGCCATCGTCTCACCTCCAACCAAGATGAACCCTAACGGTCGGCGAGCGCTGAGTGATCGAATGGTCGTGAAAAACGCATGGCTAATGTCCCCCCTACGATAGAGCGCAGGAGGCAGTGCATCGAACTCGTCCAATACGACCACGAGCCTCAGGGATGGATCGAGGCGAAAGGCTGCTGCGAGAAAGCCACTGAGTGGGGCGAGAGCTCCAGAAAAGTCCGGCGTCGTCAAACTTGCCAGCTTAGGGTGCCGTTCAATAAGGGCGTTACAGATTATCGCGCCGAGGTTGTTAATAGTACCTCTCGCGTCCGGGACTATGAACATTCCAGTCTCGAGATTGAGTATGGTAATACCGTTGAGCTCGGGCATGTCCTCCAGAGTGACGACGACAGAAGTCTTGCCAACGCGGCGTTGACCGTAGACGCAAAACGACCCAACGCTTTCGGCTCGGAGTTTTGAAATCAGCAGTGTCGTCTCCTGGGAGCGTCCAATGAGGTCTTTGGCCTTCGTGACAGGTTCGAGGCTATAAGGTTCGGCGTGCTTGAGTTCCTCCCAGGGTATGTTGCTTGGTTGAGCCGGGAGATCAATGAAGTCCTCGACGGTCCTGGGGGACCCGTCGCTGTCGGTCCACGTCAGGGAACAGGCCACAAGTATCGAGGTGGGGGTGGTCGTGGCCACATTGGCCACGAACTCGATGGGTTCAAGTCGCTCGCCGGAGTCAATTTGATCGAGGAATTGGGATGGGGTGCTCAGGGACAAATAGTCGTCCGTGTCTATTTCCAGGCCGACGTCGAACGCCATTCCGGGACCCTCGTTTTCGACCGCGAATGCTAGGCGAACCTCGGCCTCGGGGATCGTGAACGGATAGTTCTTGCCCAGTTCCTTTAGTGACAGGCGGGCGGGTTGGTTGAAGGGACTGGATTCGAACGCGGTTGTCAGTCGATCGAGAAGGGCTGCGAAGAACGGGCGGAAGAACTCCCGGACGTAGTGGGTGTCGTATTGAGTACAGTCGTCGAGAATCGTCTCAAGACTCTCTTTCGCGTCAGTATACGTTGGGATCGTGAGGCGCGGCTCCGAGACGACATGGCTGTGAACGGCGCTTAGAGGGACACCAATGTTACGCTTAGACAGGAAGTCAGGCAGAAACGGTACGACGATCGCGACAACTAGGGGATTCTGGTAGACGCGCATGACGCGCTGGCGGGTTTGCTCGAAGGATGCAAGGGATCTATTGGGAGCCAAAGCATGAGCTAGGTATCCGTCGGCCGCGGCGGCCGCAGCCTCGAAGGCGTGAAGCCTCTCGTACCCCTGAGTGTTGTTGTCGATCTCGAGAGCCTGTGAGACCTCGGGGAACCTGCCGAGAAGCTTCGTGACGAGTACCCGGCGGCTGTTGTCAAGATCGTAGATTTCTTGCGGTACGGTCGAGAGCAGGCGCAGAAAGACTGCCGCAAAGAACCGCTGGTCCTTAGCGGGCTCGCGTGGCGACAGGACCTGGGTGATGGCATCGGCATTGCTGATAGAGCGAACGTCTGCTCCTTGATGCGCAAGCATCGCTCGGGACAATTGTCCCAATCTATCTCGTGGCCCTGTTTCGGGATTCAGGAAGCCATCAATGTCTCGAGAGGCCCTATAGCGGGGGCTGATTTCCGGCTGAGTGTTCATGGTCTGTCGTCGCGTTGTTCGTTGAAGTCATTCGCAGATGCGCGATGAATTCCCTCGGGTCTGTCCAAGGGGTGGAAAATCGGGCGTGCCCGTACACCAGTAGAGTCGATTTCCAATATAGGTGGTTTTCCCGGAAATCGCCATTCACGTTCTCCGCGCAAAGCCGTCCATCCGTCTCGACGCCAGTGGTCTCGAGTCGTAGGGTGGCTGCCGGGGAGCAGTCCCTACCGTACCTGCACCTTAAATGGCTCGGCCCTCCGAGAATGTCAGAATGGAGGCCAACGACCTAGTCCGGGTTTCTCAAGCCCATAGGACGGCATCGGCCCCCGGGGGCTGTTAAGTTTAGTTAGACCAATAACTTAACCGCAGCCACACCGGAGGACCGATGCCGACACAGTGTAAGCCGCTTTCCTTCGCATTTCAAGGGTGCCGGCGCCGTCCGGTGAGCGCGGCGTTCGACGGCGGATCGATCACGTCGATGCCGGAGCGCTGCTGCTCCGGGAGATCGACCGGTTCGTCGGACTCTTCGACCGGGTGGCGGCGTGCTTCAAGGATCACCGCGACCCCCGCCTCACGGAGCACTCGGTTCGGACGCTGGTGGCGCAGCGCATCACGGGGATCGCCCTGGGGTACGAGGACCTCAACGACCACGACGATCTGCGGCATGACCCGCTGCTGGCCCTGCTGGCGGGCAGGCTCGAGGGACGCCGGAAGGGCTGGGCGGGCATAGCCGTCCAGGAGATCGGTACCCCTGATGCCGGGCAGCGGCGCTTCGAGGTGCTCGACGATGAGCGACAGGAGCGCTCCCTCCTTGTGATCCGTCGAGTCGATGGTGCATTGCGCCCTGAGCGAGGCCGGCGGCCGGTCGTTCGGTTTTCCAAGCGGGAGCATTCCCCAAGCATGAGTGACGAGATATGGGTGTCGACTCTGGCCCGATACCGAGAGCGCGAAGACCTTGAAGATGCCCGGTATGACCCGATGGAGGGACGAGTCAAGCTGAATGCCGCGCCCTTCTTCGCCAAGCAATTGTCGAAAGCCGGGTTTGACGTTTCAGCAAGTTCCTTTTCGGCAGAGGCGCAATACGCCACCAGCCTTGATCCGTGGGTGTATTGCACGGCATTCTGCCCCGCCAACGAGCGAGACGCCTACAGGCTCGGGAAGCGCATCTCGCCCGACAATGACACCATCACGAAGATTCTGGATGTCGATGCCTTCGCGCTGGAGCTGGGCGTCGATCTCACGATCACGCTGGACGAGTTGACTCACACCAAGCCCGTCTCAGGCGAGCCCTTGCTGCAGAAGCTATCGCTTGCGGACACCGGGTTCCATAGAGTCGTCCATGTATCCCACGGCCCGGTCGCCTATGAGGACATCTCCGGGACGCTCGACACCGGCCAGGAGCCCTTTGACCTGGCTTCACGGACCGGGTTCATTAAGCCGAAGTCGTTTTCCTATCAGTCGGAGTACCGATTCGCCCTACAGACCAGCGGCGAGCCCGCCATCAGGACCCTCCGCATCCCGGTGTCTGAAGCGCTGAGGGAGTGTACTTCACTTCGGTGAGAATGGGCGATCCTCTCGGCGGCCGATCTGGCCCGGAACTGGCCGACGCGCTGCGGGAGAGCGGACTGCCGAGCTGACCTTCGACATGCTCAACGTCGGCATGCTTCGCGGTGAAGTCGGTGGTCGCGCGTCGGAGCGATACTGTTTCCGGGGCGTGTCGCGTGTCAATGGGCCGCCCGCTCGCCCGCCTCCACCTCGTTGATAGCCGGAATAGCGTGCGCGGCAATCCGGAGCAAACCGTCGACATAGAGTCGGTGATCCGCCCGGTCCCTGCCTCACATTCTTCGTGTAGCTCGGGTACGAGGTGATCCCAATCCCCGTGCTGTGGGACCCATTCCCACGACAGCCACCACTCCTCCTCACCGTGTTTCAGCGCAAGTCCGTGACGGCGTAGCGAGACGACAAGCTCGGCGCGGCACTCCCTTTCCTGTTCCGTCATCCTGCTCTCGGGCGTCGGGCTGCTGACGCCCCAGTACCAGCTGTTTGGGCCTCGTTTCCCGGACTGGAGCTTGATCGCGCTACGGCCGTCCTCGTTGGACGGCGTGTCTTCGTTCCTGCCCCAGACGCCGGAAGTGATCCACAGGACGTTTGAGTACTTCTTCCTCCCATCGTAACGGCACCGGACGCGCAGGTCGGTATCGGCGCTGAACGGTTCCTCGCGCAGCCGACTCTCCACCGTGACGCGCAGGCGTTCGAGGAACCGCTGGCACACGTCCTCCCGAAAAAGCCGCCAAGCGTCATGCACCGCCAGCGCGGCACGCAGGTGGCTCGGATTGTCGGCCAGGTACTTGTGGATGAGGCGGGGCTGGCCTCGAATGCCAGACAGAAGCGACCCCCCTCCTCGGGGATGTCCACGGTGATGTCGATGAACCTGCCCGTCGTGGTCCGGCGCTCCGTCCTCACTCGGATCGCACCGGTGGCCGCAGCCGTCCGATCCAGCGTGCCGAAGCGACCACGCGTTTCGGGCAGAGCGTCCAGCATCGCTTCCAGAAAGGACGCACCCTGGCCGTGCTCGGCGGTCGGATCGAGCAGGTCGGCGATGATGCGCGACAGCCCGAGTTCGTCCTGGCTCAGGTATCTGAAGACGTTGAACCGGTGCGCCAGATGGCGGTCACGCCTGCGCTCTGCGATGCCGGCCGCCGACAGACGCGGTGTCAGGTCCGTCAGAAAACGCTCGTACTCTGCCTGCCTGGCGTGGCGGGCGTCGTCGACGCGCCGCAGAAGTTCGGTGACTTCCCTGGTAGGGGGGGCGATCATCGGTGGCTCCATATCTGGACAACTGACGGTTGCGCTCCCGTCGCCTGTCCGGTTACGGTTTTCCATGCGGTCGGCATAGGGCCGGTGCTCACCACATTCCCAAGCCCACCCCCCGAGGCGGACAAAAGGAGGATCGCCATGAAACATGTGTGGAGGAATAGGTATGGGTGGAAGTTCCTTGCAGGAAGTGCATTTGGGCTCGCGCTCGGCGCGCTCATCCTTCTCTCTGTCCTATCTATCTCTGGTTGAGGCAAGGGCCTAAGGGCGGCACCGCGCCGTCCCAATGCCGGCCTGCAGTAGGCGCCGGCTGAGATCTGATATCTGAACCAGTCTTCCCAACTCATCGAGCTTTCGCTGCGTGATCTTGCCGCGCATAAACGCCTCAATCGCCATCGCTACGAACCTGGCGTGGACCCGAATCTCGCCGTCGGAATCGTCGAGTTTGGGAAGGCCAAGGAATCCCCGGAGGGCCTTGCTGAGCCCCATGCTGTCCTGCCCGGCCAGGGATGAGCGCTCCTCCTCCGTCAAGAAATCAAGCCCCTTCAGCCGATAGAGCATGGCGGTGCAACTGACTCCGAAATGGTGCGCCATCCTGACCACATCGTGTAGTTCGATGTTCTGTGTATCGACGCGCTTTCTGCCCTCAACGCGGGTTACTGCCTCTTCATCGAAAGTGTCAGCCCTCGTCCGGCTCCCCAGTCCCTTGGACAGTGCATTGACGTAGCCTCGCACGCCCTCGGCGGGCATGAGGAATGAAGCCGCGAACGCGTTGGCCCGCACTTCCATCAGATTCGACCGGTCTCGGGCGTGGCTCAAGATCGCCCTCAGCTCGCGATCCAGAAGTACATGGGCGTACTCGTGCGCGAACGAGAAGCGGCGGCGCAGGATGTGATGGGTCCGGTTTGCGGCGACCAGGACATTGCCATCGGCGCTGATCAGAGTAAGCCCGGAAATGCCATCGTCCATTCTCACCAGAACGGTGCTGATACCCTGTGCCCCCAGAAGGCTGGCAACGTCCGGGAGTGGCGCGATGCCCAAGTCGAGCCGCCGCCGCTCCTTTTCGGCTGCGGCGTTGCCCTGTCGAACCGCATCCCACTTCGTTCGTGGGGCGCGTAGAGAGTACTCAGGGATGGTCGAGATTCCGCGGTCAAGCTCAAGCAACTCGTGCAGATTCGCAACCTCACGATTCAGTTCACCGCAGAGGCGGAGAGACGCCGTCGCGGCTGAACTCGCCCTCAGCTCAGGATGCGCACGGAACATGGCCGTGACCGGATTGCCCTCTTCGAACCGGTCCTCCAGGAAATCGCCGACATCACGGGAATAGAGCTGCGCCAGCCGATGGAGTTCCAGGCCCGACACACCCCGCTGGCCCGTCTCCATCTGAGACACGGCGGAGCGCGGAATCCCGAGAACTCTTGCCGCCTTCGCCTGGGTGATTTGGCAGGCCTTGCGCGCGGCCCGGAGCCGTCGAGCGAGTTCAAGCTGGGTAATCGGCATCAACTGCCCTTTCTAGTTCGGGCTGACTTCCAGAGCCATCCGGGCCCGCTCGGCTCCGAGTGAGCATGTCGTCGCGCCGACCGGCGTGGGTCGATGCAAAGATCGTGAAAGCGACGTATCTTGTCAAGAGTCGCCGGAACATAGTATGTAAATCGGACAATTCGATTCAAGAGCGGTCTGTTTCTGACGAGTTGAGATCGCGCGCGAAGGACGGCCCTCGGACCAGTTCCAACGCGAGCGGGCCCCGCGCGCGGCCTCACTTCGTGACAGGGAGTCAGGCGTAAGCGGCGGATTGCAGGCGATCGATGATCGCGAGAACCTCATCCATTCTGTCGCTCGCGATGAGGTCGACCGGCCTCTCGCCACCCAGGTCGCGATGGGCATCTTGAGGCGGAATCCCTCGAGCACACCTTGACATCTGTAAAGCGTTACGCAACACTATACAGGGAAGATCCGAAACATCCCCCACCGGGGCTTGCGCCGCCTGTTCCTGAGAGACGATCCGCGAGGGGTCGCGCCGTCGACTTCTGGAGTCTCCACGTAACGCGGAACTGGCGGCTGACGTTCTAAGTCGCCGGTAACGAGATCGTGGACCTGAAGCTCGAAGACTGCCACTAGACCGGAGCACCAAAAATGCGCATGCTGAACCCTCCACACCCCGGTGCATTCGTGAGGACCGAGGTGATCGAGCCTCAGGGTCTGACTGTGGCCGCCGCCGCGAAAGTACTTGGCGTGTCCCGGCCCGCGCTCTCCACCTTTCTGAATGGCCGGTCTGACCTGTCGGGGATGATGGCGCTGCGCATCGAAAAGGCGTTCGGGGTCAGGATGGACACGCTGATGCGGATGCAGTCGTCCTACGATATCGCCCGCACGCGGGGTCGCGAAGGGGAACTCGATATCGAGGCGTATCGGGCGGGGGCCGGTCACCCATGAGACACCTTCGTACGCTCTGTGCCGCGATCGCGGCGTTGATGCTCACCCTTGGATGTGAAGACACCGAACGCGGGTTCGCCCAGGTCGACCCCGACGGCCGACCCACCCACATCACCGCGGCCCAGTTCGCCGACGAACTCGCGAACGGCGTGCGACCCGATATCGACTGGGTTACGTGGTACCGCGAGGGCAGGTCACTCGACGTCTTCCCGCTCGAGCTCCGCACCAGAGAGGAGATCAACGCCGAGCTCGTGTCGAAGGGGCGTCGCCTACCCGGCGGTGGTTACGGATCCATCAGATCCCTGACCCACGCCGACCGCGAGCTGAGCAACGCTCGGATGCTTGTTATCCGACACCTGCAGCCACCCGGCTGTCCGATTGTTCCCTGCTACATGGGCCCGAGCCCGGAAAGCCAGTTTGAAGCGACCGCCCAGCGGCTTGGGCTCCCCTACACGTTGGTCCCCGAGGATCAGCGGGTGCTTCAGGTACGGAATACTGACGGAGAAATCGAGACGGTCCGGTACGACGAGGGGGTGGGCCGGTGAGCCGCCGGTGTTGTGGACTCCCCTACACCGCCCGGGTACCCAACCCGACGACCGTCAGCGCCATGAAGGAGTTGTGCTCCGGCCGTCGGTCGCTTGGAGGATGGGTTTTTCCGTCGACGGATTGTACGATCTGTGGTACACTGTACTCTATGAGGTACGCTTGGTGGAGAATTGCCACTGCGGAGTTTGGCTGGCCTGGCGAGGAAACGAGCAAGGGAGATCACGTCATGACGAAGAAGAAGGGACGTATCGGCTCCTCCTTCGAGGACTATCTGGCCGAGCAGGGAACCCTGGAGGAGGCCAATGCCAGTGCGGTGAAGCGCGTGCTGGCCTGGCAACTGGAGCAGGCGATGGAAAGAAGGCAGATCAGCAAGAGCGCCATGGCTCGAGCGATGTGCACCAGCCGGAGCCAGTTGGACAGGATTCTCGACCCGGACAATGATCACATTCGCCTCGACACGCTCACCGCGGCTGCGAACGTTCTCGGCCTGAATCTGAGGATCGAGCTGATCGGGTAGCGACACCTCAGAACGGAAACCGCTCATTATCGATCGCATCCAGCATGCCGCCAGTCGCGAGTTGGCGTATCCGGATCTCGTCGCTATGTAGCAGGTAGTACGTCCAGGGCAGAACCGGGGCGCTCGCCTCGGTCAGCGCCTGCATGTCCTCGTCTGGCAAGGTGAGTGACAGGTATCGCAGGCTGTCCTCGATCTGGGAAACTTTCCGGGCCCCGATCATCGGGATCACGCCGCGGTCGCGCACCCACGCCAGGGCCACCGCGGCCGAGCTGGTTCCGAGGCGGTCGGCGATCTCGTCCACCTTGCGGGCGATGTCGAACGCGCGCTCGTCGAACTGGAAGGCCAATTGCTGCCAGAACTCGCTGTCGTAGCGCCGGCTCTCCGTACTGTCGCCACGTGTGTACTTGCCGGTCAGAAAGCCCCCAGCCAGCGGCGAGTACGCGTTCACGCTGATTCCGAGCGCGCGGGCGCAGGGGATGATCTCGAATTCCAGATCCCTCGAGACCAGGTTGTACTGGTACTGCAGCGCCGAGATCGGCTCCCAGCCCCTCTGCTCGGCCACGGTCTGGCCGCGCGCCACCACCCAGGCTGGCGTGTTGCACAGGCCGAAGTGAAGGACCTTGCCCTGCTGCACGAGGTCGTTGACGTTGCGCATCACGTCGACGATGTCGGTGCTGTACTCCCAGAAGTGGATCCAGAGGAGGTCGATGTAGTCCACGCCGAGGCGCTGCAGGCTCCCTTCGACCGAATGCATAGTTGCCGCCCTTGTCCGCGAACGCTTCCAGGATCCGGCGGCTCTCCTCGGGTCCGGCGGAGCTGGGCGACTCCGTCGACATCATCATGGTGCCCAGGCAGACCTCCGACACGCGGAGGCCGCTTCTTCCCAGCAGCTTGTATCGCATTCGTGTCCTCTTCTCGATGTGGTTTCGGCCGACGACCGGGTCGGCGCAGTGTCTTGGGTTGATTGTAGCCCCGGAGTCAAGCAGCGGCGTAACCTGGTGACAAATCTAGCTAGATATCTAGCTAAGGTTGCTTATCGAAGCCGAACGACCCTATTATGCTGCGAAAGCGCTGAAGGATTGACATTGGAAGTGCCGTGCGAATTGCCACATTGGATAGGTGAACCATGAGTCTCTTATGGCAGATCTTGGTCGTAACCGCGCTAGTAGTAGCCGCAATCGCCGTTGCAATTGCAGCTTTTGTTCCGCGTCGCCTCGGAGCACGAACGAAAGCGAGTCTGGATGAGGTGAGCGATGGTTTCGCGAATGGTCTGAGGGAGGCCGACACCCGCCTCGAGAAAGTCCAAAACAGCCTGGAGGAGGTTGAGACCCGCCTCGACAAGGATTTGACCGGGGTGAGGACCGATCTCGGGTCGGCGATCGGAGGCGTCACGACTGATCTGGGCAAGGTCGAAGTCCGCCTGGAGGAGGCCGAGAGTCGCTCGGAAAGGGATCTGGTGGGCGTGAGGAACGAGTTCGGTTCGGCCATCGGGGGTTTCAAGACCGATCTGGACAGGATCGGGACGGGGCTGGAGGAGGTTGAGACCCGCCTGGAAAAGGATGTGGCCGGGGTGAGGAATGATCTCGGTTCGACGATCGGG
>VXLT01000344.1 GCA_009841475.1 Gemmatimonadota bacterium | reverse complement strand
CCCCCACCCCCACCTGCCCAGACTGGCGCCACTGGGCCTTCTTCGAGTCCGCTTCGCTGGAAGATGTCCGCGAATGCCTGGAAGCCGGTGCCGACCCCAATGACATGGAGTGGGGACCGCCCCTGCACCTGGCGGCGCGCTCCACCCCGGATCCCGCAGTCATCGCGCTGCTGCTTTCGTCCGGGGCCGACGCAAACGCTCCCAACTGGGATGGATGGACTCCCCTGCACGCCGCCGCCGAAAGCAATGCTCTCGCGGAGGTCGCCGGCAGGTTGCTCGACGCCGGCGCCGACCCCAACGCCCGGAACCGGGAAGGGGTCACGCCGCTGCACTTGGCTGCCCACCAGAACGAGAATCCGGACATCGTCACCACCCTGGTCCAGGCCGGCGCCGACCCGAACTCCCGGGGGCCCGATGGCCTGACGCCCCTGCACATGACCTGGCAGGCGACATCCGCTTTCGCCCCCGGGGTCGTCCGCGAGCTGTTGCGACTCGGAGCGGCCGGCCTCGCCCGCGATGATCTCGGCCGGGCCGCCGACCCAACTCGTTGCGGCTATTGGAACACGGCCGCCTTTGCCCGCATCGCGGTTCGCGCGGACTTCGCCCGTTGCCTGGAACAGGGCGCGGATCTGTTCGACCGCGATGACAATCCGCTCAATTCCCGTGATGGGGGCTACACCGTTCTCCACCACGCCACTGCAAACGAGGATGCGTCCGTCATCCCGTTCCTCGTGGAAGCCGGTGCCGATCTGGAAGCGCGCAACGATCGCGGACTGATGCCGCTCCACGTGGCTGTCAGCAACCGCAATCTGGCCGCCGTAACCGCCCTGCTGGAGGCCGGCGCTGACGTCAGCGCGGATGCCGATGCCGGCGGCATCTACGGGACGCCCCTGGACCAGGTGACCGTGGGCATTGGCTGGTCCGCCAGCGACCGCAACGCAGTCACGATCGCGATCATCGATGCCCTGGTCGCAGCCGGCTCGGACGTGAACGCCGTTGACCGATTCGGGAATCCGCCCCTGCTGAGGGTTCTAAGGAACGGCAGCGGCGCACTCTCCCCGACGACCGAAATCGAGCCCGACTCTGCGGCAAGCGCCCACGCCGGAGCCATTGTCGGCCTGGCACTCAGGTTGCTGGAAGCCGGCGCGGATCCCGCCGCGCAGGGTGCCAGAGGGGAGACGCCCCTCCATGTGGCCGCAAGATACAGGACCCAGGCTCCGGCCCGTGCCCTGCTGGACGCCGGTGCCGATCTGGACGCGCGTACCGAAATGGGCGATTCACCCCTGCACCGGGCCGCCCGCGCGGGCATCCCCGAGATCATCGCGCTCCTGGTCGCCGCCGGCGCCGAGATCAACAGACAGAACGAGCAGGGACTGTCCCCGCTGCACAGTGCGGTTCTGGGTGGCGTCTCCTTCCGCCTTCCGGCGGTGAGCCCGCGGGTTTCGACGGACCCGGTGCGCATCCGTGCGGCGGCTCTGCTCGAGGCGGGTGCCGACCCCAATCTGCAGAGCGCCGAAGGTGACACTCCTCTGCACCTCGCCGCGCAGGTTTTCGACACGGCGCTGGTATCCCTGCTGGTGGGCGCCGGGGCCGACGTGAACGCCCGCAACAACACGGGCGAGACGCCGTTCCAGGCGGCCCGGAACCACGCAAACGCCCCGGTTGCGGGCAAGCTGCTCGACCTTGGAGCCGACCCGGGCGTCCTGGCGGGCACCGAGGCGATTGACGGCCCTCTCTGCGATCTGGGCGTCTTCCTGTTCGTAGACCGCGCCCCGGTCGAAACCCTGAGGGAATGCCTGGAGGCCGGGATCTCCGTCACAACGCCGGATGGGTTTGGTCGCACGCCGCTGGTTCAGTTGATGGGCTCCAGTGCCTACAGCCCGGACGACACCGACAAGGTCGAACTCCTCCTGGCGGCGGGTGCGGACGCCAACGCGCGCATGAATGCGGGGCGGACTCCACTTCACCTGGTCGCGGAGGGAACGACGGATGGTGACCGCTACCGGAGTTGGCTGGGCGCCGCAGGCCGAACCGCCGCAGCCGCGCTGTTGGACTCGGGGGCGGAGGTCGACGCCCGCGATACGCAAGGAGAGACCCCGCTCCACAAGGCGCTCCGCCAGGACGGCGACTCCGCGGTTCTCATGCTGGCACTGCTCCTCGAGGCCGGAGCCGACGTGAACGCCCGGGCCGGAGATGGCCAGACCCCGCTGCATCTGGCCGCTTCGCTCGGCCAAGCGGCCGCGATTCCCGTACTGATCGAGGCCGGTGCGGAGGTTGACGCCCGCGCGAACGACGGCCACACCCCGCGCCATCTGGCCCTCCTGGAGGGCCGACCCGTCATCGCCGCCACGTTGCAGGAAGCCGGAGCCGATCCGGCCGCGCCCGACGGAAACGGCAGGGTCGTCGACCCCACCGGCTGTGAGCACTGGGGTACCAGGGCCTTCTTCGTGTTCGCCACCGCCGATGTCGTCGCCAGGTGTGTCGATGGCGGCGCGGATCTTCATTCCGGCATCCCGCGGGAGGGCCCCTCGATCCCCACTCCCCTCCATGTGGCCGCCTTCCATTCCCGGGACCCGGCCGTAATCACCACCCTTGTTCAGGCAGGGGCGGATGTCGGCGTGCGCGACAACTACGGCAACTCGCCTCTCCATGAGGCTGCCGAGCACGGGACGGCAGGCGTGGTCAGGGCGCTGTTGGCGGCGGGCGCAGAGGTGGACGCGAAACTCGGCCGATCCGGTTTCGACCTCTGGTTCAGAGGAGCCGACACTCCGCTCCACCTGGCGGCGACCAATCCGGACCCGGCAGTGGCCGCGGCGCTGCTGGAGGCGGGCGCGGACGTCAACGGGTGGGGCCGGGGCGGCAGGAGTCCGCTGCACCGTGCCGCGAGCAACCGGAACCCGGAGGTTGCGGAGTTGCTGCTGCAGGCCGGAGCCGAGGTCAACGCGCGCACATCCGGCGGCATCACGCCGCTGCACTACGCTGCCGCGGGAAGAGGCACCCCGGAGGTGGTCGCCGTCCTGCTGGAGGCCGGCGCAGACGTGCACGCGCTGGGTTCGTACAACTGGTCCCATGCCCCCTCCGGCAGATTGACGCCCTTGCACAACGCCGCCTACTACAACCGCAACCCGGAGATCGTGACGATGCTGGTCGCCGCGGGTGCGGACCCCGACGGCGGCACGGGAAACACGAGTCCCGCTTTCGGGCCGGGAGCCGCCTCCCTGCGACCGCCCATTCACCTCGCGATGTCGAACCGGAACCCTGCGGTGATCGAGGCCCTCCTGCGCGCGGGCGCCGATCCCGATGCGACCGACTCGGAGGGGCGCACGATCTTGCACCGTGCGGCGCTCTCCAACCCCAGGGCGTTCCCACGGCTCCTGCGCCTGGGCGCCGACCCGGACGCGCGCGACGCCGAAGGCAAGACGCCCATGGACTACGCGAGGGAGAATCCGGCCCTACAGCCTTGGGAACGAATCAGAATGTCATCTACGCTTGGCAATAGGTAAAGAAAACATGACAAACAGAAGGCAAATGACTCCGTTCGCCCTCGCGACATCACCTGCGGCCCGCATCACGCTTCTGGTCCACCTCATGCTCGTGGCTCCCCTCCTCTTCGCGATCCCGGCGTCCGCCCAACTCTCCCCCCCTCCCCCTC
>VXLT01000116.1 GCA_009841475.1 Gemmatimonadota bacterium | reverse complement strand
CCCCGCGTCCCCGAACACGCTTGCGCCCACGAACTCGTAGGTTCGCGCCAGTTCGACGCGGCCCCTCAGGAACGACAGCCCGGAGAGCGTCGAGGCGGGGTAGCCGCGCAAGGTGCCACCGGCGCCCAGGAACCAGGAACGCTGGACGGGCGCCTCGCCCCAGGTGTGCCCGCCGGCGGCCTCGATCCCGAGCCTTACCTGCCGCCAACCCTGGCCCTGAACCGGGACGACCGTCCTGACGGTGGCGCTGGCCTGTCCGTACCGCTCCGTTCCCTCGACCCCCGCCGCCCGCCACACGGCCCCGCGCCCGAAGAGCTCGAGCCCGAGGCGGGCGCCCACCGGATCGTTCCCCCACCACGGCGACAGACGCAACTCCGCCCCCGCCTCGTCGACCTCATCGGCCGCCACGTTGGGCCGGAAATCCCACTTTCTGTTGAAGGCACGTGAGAGCGCGAAGTTGGTATTGGTCTCCGCGGCCGACTGGCGTTCGGCGTATAGCCGGGCCTGGAAGGACTGCGTGGCGATCGCGGGCGGACGCCAGGTCAGGTCGGCACCGGTCGCGTAGTAGTACTCCCCGTTGTCCCGCCCGAAGAGGAACGCGTCGAGCGAATTGCCGAAGGCGAGGTATCCGCTCTCGGCTTCGGTGGGCCTAAGCTCGTGGTAGGTGCCGAGCTTCAGGCGGCGGAGCACGGTCGAGCGCTCGAGGTCCAGCCGCACCTTGGGCGTCAGGTCCGCGACCCCGAAGTACCCGGCGGCGCTGAGCCGGTACGATCCATGAAGGGATCGTTCCACCCCCCCTCCGACGGCGAGCGCCTCGACCCGATTGTAGCGGAGCATGTCCCGTCCTCCCCAGCCCCAGTCGAAGTCCCATTGCGCCTCCAGCAGGGGGGGGATCGGAAGTTCCGACAGGTGCCGCACGAACCCCTCGATCTGTTCGTCTGAGGGGAGTCCGGGGTCGTACTCCCAGATCGGCGGGGGTATATGGGGACTCTGCTCGATGACCCTGCGGTCCCTGGGCGCGATCCAGCGGCTGCGGCGGTACCCGAGGCTGTCTGGCGAGACGGCCTGGTAGATCGTCTCCCCGTCCTCCGAAAGCAGCTGGGCGATGAAGGCCATCGCCTCTGCCCGGGTGGCGAAGTTGATCTCGGTCAGGGGGTCTCCAAACAGGGGCTCCTCCTCGACCTCGGCTCCGGTCTCGTCCTGGAGCGTCACCGCTTCGATCGTGTACTTGGCGTCCATGCGGACCGGCCACTTGAAGATCCCCACCGCCATCTCGCCCTCGAGGTGCATCGCCCGGGGGAGCCAGGCCTTGAAGTCCCATAGCGAGTAGTCCACGACGATCAGCCTCATCTCGAAGGTGATGGGCTTGAGGAAGCCGGGCAGCGGGCCGTCGTTGGCCTCTTCCTCGCGCGCTTCGGGGAGGTCCTGGAGGAGGTTCACGGGCCGGCTCAGGCGGTAGAGGCCGCGGACGAGCGCGCCGCTGCCGGGTTCGATCCAAAGGGATCCGCTGATCCGCCGTGGATCGATCTCGCGCGGCAGCACGTCGAGCCGAACCGTGACGAGTTGGCGCCCGTCCGGCAGGGTCACCGAGGTGGTGTCGCCGCTCTGGAACCGGTAGAGGGTGTCCGCGCTCTGCCCGAGAGGGTGGGCGAGCCAGAATGAGTCGTCGCGGGGCTGAAAGGGGGCTGCCTCGCGGTCGGCGCCGATGAAGAGCTGGTCGCTGCCGGGCGCAAACGGCTCGTCGAAGGGGAACTCCTGCAGCCAGTAGAGGACGCCGGAACGCTCGGCCTCACGGATGGCGAAGTTCCGCCCGGGGTACTCCGAACGGGAGCCCAGAACCTGGTTGACCGACTGTCGGTCCCTTTGCCAGAAGGAGCGCACCGAAGTCTCGCTGTGGTAGAAGACCCGGTCCCTGAGCGGTGTACGGAGACCCGCCGCGACCCGCTGCTCGATGCGGGAGGTGTAGCGCAGCACGTTGGCGCCGGCCGCGTCCCACTCGTCGTAGGCGATCGTGTAGAGGTCGCGCGCCGCTGGATCGAGGAATGCGTCGGGTGCGAAGCGGTCCTGGCCGGGAGGGGGCTGGGCGGTGGCGGTTGAAGGTCCGGGGACAAGAAGCGCGGCGGATGCGATGGCGGCGAGGGCGAGGGGCTCCAGTGCGAGCATGCGCCTCATATCGAATACGTCCGCCGGGCGGCGTTTCTTCACCATGACGCGGGACTCCTCCGTTGCTGCGGCCGGGATCCTCCCATGCTCGAATGCTCGAACCTCACTTCGCGAAGATCCTCCAGGGCAACACGGCGCCAGCCCGAATCGGCGCCGTCGCCGGCCGGCAAGACCAGAATGCCCACGTTGACCTCGCCCAGGTCCTCGACCCCCGACATCTCGTAGGAGCGGCCGTCCAGCAGGGTGACCCGCACGAGCGACCGCTCCACCTCTGTTCCTCCCACGGAGTCGGCTTCGAGGTAGGGGAACTCCAGCAGTTCGACGCGGCGGATCCTGGCGAAGCGCACAAACATCCACACCCCGTCTGAATTCCCCCGAAGGTGGTCCCACGTCGTCGTCTTCGATGCCCCCCAGCGGATCCTGCCTTCGTACTCTTCACCGTCGCGAGTCGCCACCGTACCCCGCAGGTACGCGCCGGTGCCAAATGCCTCGTACTCCGCTCCGCCCGGGGCCGAAGAAGTCGCAAGACCCCCATCAGGACCTTCCGCGGGGTCGTGGAAACGTAGCGATCTGAAGTCGCTTGAGCTGACCGAAACCTGGCCAAGTCCGGGGTCCACCACCGCGATCGAAAAGCTCCGCTGCCAGGTCTGGTCGGGAAGATCCACCGCTTCGCCGGTGACCAGTGTCACCCGCAGTCCTGCTGCGGGCTGGTCGTCGGTGCCGCCGGGCAGCCGCTCCAGGGACCGGATGGAGCCGAAGGCGATCCTGCGAGGAGAGGACCGGTCGGTCCATCCGCCCAGCGTGTCGGCCGGAGACAGCTTCGATTGACGCCAGGTGACCAGCCCCGTGAACGATCGGCCGGAGGCGTCTTCGATGGTCCCGTAAAGCCGCTCGGATGAGGTGGCGAGAGCCGGCGGTGCCGCGGCGAACTCGATTCGCGCAACGTCCGCCCCGTCGAGCATGTCGCGACGGCCCCGGTCGTCTTCCACCTCGATGGCGCTTCCTACCCAGAGGACCGCGGACCTGCCCATCAACCACCTCCTCTCCCGGTTCCCGGTGTCAACGCCTCCCACCTCCCGCACTGGCCTGAGTATGGCTTCGACCCGTCCCCCGTAACCGACTGGTGTCGGTCCCGCTCCGGCCACTTCGCCATGCACGATGATCTCCTGGATCGATCCGAACGGGATGGCAAACCCGACGTATCTGGCGAAGTTGCTGTTCAGTTCGTTCCACGAAATCCGGTAGCCCTTCAGCTCGACGGTGCGCAGGAAGGCGCCGCCGCCCCGGGCGGAGTCCAACCACACACGAAACGGTTCCTCACGGATGTCCTCCCGGCCGGTGAGGAGATCGCTCCAACGGTCGGCGTGCCCATAGATCAGTCCGGGAACAAAAACCATACCCCTGCCGAAGCGCAGGAACCCCTCGTGCCGCTCCCCGTCCTTCATGTGCACGGTTCCCCAGATGCGTTCCGCGGACTGGGCGTGGGCGGTGGAGGGGGGTGCGAGCAGCGCGAGCAGCAGGCAGGGG
>VXLT01000258.1 GCA_009841475.1 Gemmatimonadota bacterium | reverse complement strand
GTCTGGCGATCCACCACAATGCACTACGCGGTCCGAGGCGTTTCGGTTTCAGGCCGACTGCGGTCGAAGGCTTGCGCGCGACTTGCCCAGCAGGCACGACGCATCCTTCGAGGCGACCCGCCGACACCGTCGCCTCCTTGGTCGCCATCGTTCGCCGCCATACAATGGGGGGCGTACGCGCCGGAACACATTCGAGCCGATCTTCAGCCGCCCGCTGGGGTTCGTGAGCGTCCGATCCCTAGCACGTTGACGCCCGGACGCCAGTTCGGTCCCACAACCGCCGGAAGGCAAACCCGCCAGACCTCATGGACGCGCCACCCCTGGACTTCACCGGCGATGCCGAGTGCCTCTCCCTGTTCGTAGAGCACCTCCGCCTGAAGCACGGCTCCCAGTTCAACCCGGCCTTCGCGAGCGAGATCTCCCGGATCGATCCGCTGCCGCACCAGCGCATCGCGGTCTACCACCACATGCTAAAGGAGGATCCGCTGCGCTTTCTCCTCGCCGATGACGCGGGCGCGGGCAAGACGATCATGACCGGACTGTGCGTCCGGGAGATGCTCATGCGGCGACGGATAAGGCGAGTACTCATCGTCCCGCCAGCCGGACTCGTGGGCAACTGGGAGCAGGAGCTCAGGACGCTGTTCCGTCTCCGATTCCGAATCGTCTCCGGGCCGGACGTGCGTGCGGGCAACCCGTTTTCGGGACCGGACGGAGACCTCGCGATCATATCGGTGGACACGCTTTTGGGGGAGTCCGCGTTCGCAGCCTTGGCCGATCCGGAGACGGCTCCGTACGACCTCGTCGTATTCGACGAGGCCCACAAGCTGAGCGCTTCCGCCGAGCGTGGGCGCGTCCACAAGACACAGCGCTACAAGCTCGCCGAAGCACTCGCCGGGTGCCCGCCCGCGGCGGAGTACCGCGCGCTCGCGTGGTCGGCCCGCAATCTGTTACTCCTGACGGCCACGCCCCACATGGGAAAGGACTCTCCCTACCATCATCTGTGGCGACTGCTCGACCACCGGGTCTTCGGGGCCGAGGAGGCGTTCAGAAAGGTTTCGTCCGCCAGCCGAGCCCGGCATTTCATCCGTCGCACGAAGGAGGAGATGGTCGATTTCGATGGCAGGCCGATTTTTCGGAAACGGCATTGCGACACCTTCGGGTACGACCTCACGCCCGGAGAGGACGGCGAGCGGGCACTCTACGACCGGACCACTTCGTATCTGCTGCACACCTACAACCTCGCCTCGGGCAACCAGCAGACGGCGAGGCTCGCGATGGGCGTGTTCCAGCGCAGGCTGGCCAGCTCAACCTGGGCTTTGCTCAAGTCGTTCGAGCGCCGCATCGCGAAGCTGGGCCAGGTGGCCGACGATCTCGAAGCGGGGCGGGTCGGCCTCGGAGACCTCCAGATAGCGCAGGGCGCTCTGACCGCGACGTACAGCGCGGATTACTTCGACGAGCATGACGCATCCGACGACCTCGACGACGACGGCCTGCGCGAGAAGAGCGCCGAATACGAGGATTCCGTGCTTGGAGCCGTCGTCGCGGTGACGGCCGAGGAGCTTCGCGAGGAGATTCGGACCTTGGAGGACCTGAGCGGACACGCCCGCCGGCTCGTCGATTCGGGCCACGAGTCCAAGTTCGAGCGGTTGCGTGAAGTGATGGAGAACCCGGGACACTGTGGGGACAAGTGGCTCGTCTTCAGCGAGCACCGCGACACGGTCGAGTACATCGTCGAGCGTCTGGAAGGACTTGGCTACGCGGGGCTTGTGGCCTTGATTCACGGCGGGATGGCATGGCAGGAACGAGAGGAGCAGGTCGAAAGGTTCCGCGATCCGGCCGGAGCTCGGTTTCTCGTGGCGACGGACGCCGCGGGGGAGGGCATCAACCTCCAGTTCTGTCGTCTGATGGTGAACTACGACATTCCTTGGAATCCCGCGCGGTTGGAGCAGCGGATGGGGCGCATCCACCGCTATGGCCAGAAGCACGATGTGCGGATCGTGAACTTGGTGTCGGCGGACACGAGGGAGGGCCGGGTGCTCCAAGTCCTGCTCAAACGACTGGAGGCGATTCGCCGGGAGTTGCACTCGGACAAGGTGTTCGACGTGATCGGACGCCTCTTCGAGAACGAGTCGTTGAGCGAGTACATGACGGGTGCGCTGAGCGACGAAGGCGAACTGCGCTCCCGCGCCCGCCTTGAGGCCACCCTCACGGAGGCAGTCAGCGGCATTGGCGCTCAAGAGCGCAAGCACTACGGCAGCGGGGGCGACGTGGCCCGCCGGCTCCCCACGATGCGGGACGAGATCGGCCGCGAACGGTATCTGCATCTGTTGCCGGCCCATGTGCGCCGGTTCGTCGAGCGGGCTTGCCCTCTCCTGGGCCTCCGGGTGCGAGGAAATCTGGACGAATCGTTCTCGCTGGTGCCCGCCCGCTCGGGCGCGCTCGATCCGCTGTTGCAGGGTCTGGAGACATATCCGGCGGACGCTCGCGACAGGCTCAGGGTGCGGCGGCCGAAGGAAAACGAGCGATGCGTCTGGCTACATCCGGGCGAGCCGGTCTTCGACTCGATGGGTGCCGAGGTCGTGGCGCGCTGCCGGGAGGACGCCTTGCGGGGAGCGATCTTCGTCGATCCGCGAGCCGGATCCCCGTGCCTGCTTCACCTTGGCGAGATCGGGGTGGACGAGGAGGCGGCGGACGAGAATCCGCCGGTGAGAAGGACTCTGTCGCGTGAACTGGTCGTTCTCCGGCAGGACGAGGATGGGGCCGTATCGGTGGAGCCGCTGGATGCCTTCGCCTTTCTCCAGAACGCCTCCCACGTCGCGCCTGGTGCTGCGCCGCTCGCGCCGAAGGCCGCAAGGTTCCGCACGGGCGCGGCCGCTCGTCTGGCTGAGGAGGCCGAACGAATCGCTCATGAGCGCCGCGCCGCCCTTGAAGAGGAACTGCCCGAGCGGCGCAGGCGGGTCGGAGTCAACTTCAACCTGCGGCTGGCCGAATTGGCGAAGCGGCGCAGGACGCTCTCGAAGGATGCGCGGGCAGGGCCTGACCAGATGGATGAGGTCGTGCAGGACCAGAAGGAACTTGGGGAGCAGCGGACATTGGCCCTTCGGGATCTTGATGCCGCACCCGGCCGCGTCGTGCCGGGTGCGGTTCGGTTTCTGGCGCACGCCTTGGTGCTGCCCCCGACCGGGGAAGACGAGAAGGAAGCCTTCGACGCCGATGTGGAGAAGGTGGCCATGACGGTCGCCACCGAGTGGGAGCGGAGCCGGGGCGCGGAGGTGATGGACGTTTCGACAGCGCCGCTGGCCCGCGAAGCCGGACTGACGGACCACCCCGGCTTCGATCTCTTGGCCGTGGATCCACGCGGCGAGAAGCGCCACATCGAGGTGAAGGGCCGGGCCGGTCGGGCTGAAGTGTGGATGGAGGAGAACGAGTACCGGGCTGCCTGCAATCTCGGAAGGGAATACTGGCTCTACGTCGTGCTTGACTGCGCCACGTCCGCGCCGGCCCTGTCTCGCGTGAGGGATCCGTTCGCGAAGCTGTGGGCGAAGGAAACCGTCCGCAGGAGGATTTCGGCTGCGGAAGTGCTGAGCGCGGCCGAGGCCGATGAGCCATGATCGCTGCTGTGGTGCGACCGGCGACCGGAGGTTGCCTCCGGGCAGCGCCAGCATGAACAATTCACCGCACCGGGCCGCTCGTTTT